>DATCXS010000454.1:0-2379 GCA_036565645.1 Mucilaginibacter sp. | reverse complement strand
GCTGCCATCATCCCCATATTTGGTTTAGGCGATTGGGAATATGGCAATTTAACCAGCGTTATTCTTTATCCCGACACCTTCGACCACGAATATCAGTTTGAAGGCAGTGATCGCAGCATACAAGGTATGATTGGTTCGGGTTATATGAACGGGCAAATGATCCTTTCACGTCCATCCCTGGAAAAAGGTTTTTCGTCTATGTCAGGCAAAGAGAATTCGGCCATACATGAGTTTGTACATCTGGTCGATAAATCAGACGGGGCCACAGACGGCATCCCCGAACACCTGATGTCACATGAATATGCCTTGCCATGGTTAAAATTGATGCATCAGGAAATGCACCGCATTAAAGAAGGCCACTCTGACATTAGCCCTTATGCGCTGACCAACGAGGCCGAATTTCTGGCCGTTGCATCCGAATATTTTTTTGAAAAACCCGGGCAGTTTAAAAGCAAACATCCGGAGTTATATCAACAGTTAAGTTCAATTTTCAGACAAAAGCCGACAAAATAGATGCATAGCATCAAATAAATCACTATGTTAGCTGTACTTTTTTATAAACCATCATGAAAAAAATAGCTATAACCGCACTACTGCTGGCCGCGGCAGGCTTTAGCCTAACCGCTTATACCAAAAAGCAAGCGCCCAAACGCCCTAACGTTATTATTATTTATACTGACGATCAGGGTTATGCAGACATTAATCTGTATGGGTCAAAGGATTTATATACACCCAATATGGACGCGCTGGCCAAAAGCGGCGTGCGGTTTATGAATTTTTATGCGGCGGCGCCTATCTGTTCGCCATCAAGAGCGTCTTTGTTAACCGGCAGGTATCCGCAGCGTGCCGGGCTACCGACAATGGCTTCATCAAAAGAAGGTGTAGCAGGTATGTCGGGCTCACAATACACCATGGGCGAACTATTTAAAGACGCGGGTTACAAAACTGCGCACATAGGCAAGTGGCACGTAGGCTATACTAAGGATACCGAACCCAATGCACAGGGTTTCGATTACTCGTTTGGTTTTATGGGCGGATGTATTGATAATTATTCGCACTTTTTTTATTGGAACGGACCTAACCGTCATGACCTTTGGCGGAATGGTACCGAAATTTATGAGCCCGGCAAGTTCTTTGCCGATTTGATGGTTGACGAAGCCGGCAAATTTATGGCCGAAAATAAAAACGCGCCCTTCTTTATGTACTGGGCCATTAACAACCCGCATTACCCACTACAAGGCAAAAAGAAATGGCTTGATTACTATAAAAATTTACCTTCGCCACGTGATAAATATGCTGCCAGCATTTCAACTATGGATGAAAACATTGGCGCCTTATTAAAGAAAGTTGATGAGTTAGGCTTGCGCGATAACACCATCATTGTTTTCCAGTCAGACCAGGGTTTTTCGCGCGAGGAGCGCACTTTTGGCGGTGGCGGTTCTGCCGGACAATATCGCGGATCAAAATTCAGTTTGTTTGAGGGTGGTGTGCGCGTGCCTGCATTTATTAGCTGGCCAAAGCATATTCAAGCTAACGGTGTACGCAACCAGGTGGCAACCAATATTGATTGGTACCCAACACTGGCCGAGTATTGCGGCATTAAATTACCGGCAAGAAAATTAGACGGCGTTAGCTTGGTGTCAATCATTAAATCAGAACAAGCTAAAACAGAGCATCCGGTGTTTAACTGGCAAAGCGGCGGCGGTAAAAACAATCCGCAGTGGTCCGTGCTTGATGGCGAGTGGAAATTGATGCACAGCCCGTTAGAGGCTAAAAAAGCCGAGCTAAGCGCACAGAACTATTTCCTGGTAAATTTGAAAGAAGATCCGTCAGAACAACATAACATAGCCGACCAGCATCCTGATGTTATACAACGCTTAGAGGGTATCCACCAAAAATGGATTGAAGAAGTGTTTGCACAATAAGTAAACCATGCAATCGTGTGCGTATTTTTTGAAGATGCACAAACGTCGATTTAAGTTATTTAACAGATATTTGAATTTGAGCCGATAAACCACCGGTTCTGAAGCTAACTTAACAATAAACTATTTGTATGGAAAAATCTCGTCGTACCTTCATCAGGCAGGCATCAATTGCTGGTGCCGGGTTAATGTTTACCAAAACCGGCTTAAGTGCTAAAAGTTATAAGCGCGTTATCGGCGCTAATGACCGGGTGCGCGTTGGCGTTGTCGGGTTTTCTGACAGGCACCGCAGCTCGCATATGCCTTGTTTCATGAACCATTACAAGGAGTTGAACTTTGAAGTGGTCGCTGTATCTGATATCTGGAATCGTCGCCGCGAAGAAGGCGCCGCTATGTGGAAGCAAAAGATGCAGAACGACGTGAAAGCCTATCGCAATAACGAAGAGCTTTATGGCAG
>DATCXS010000240.1:0-7823 GCA_036565645.1 Mucilaginibacter sp. | reverse complement strand
CTGCCATAGTAATTGCTTTAGTAGATCACTCTGCCCAAAGACAGCTGTTGGGGCCGGCTTTTGGAAACGGTGAGAGCGCTGAGAACGCAGACAAGTGATCCACAGAGTGTATGCGTATCAGTTGGATCACTTAAAAAGTTTAAATTATTGAAAATCAAATAATTAAAATTTAAATTTACAAAAAGTGGATCACTTTGGATCATGTTTTATGACTTTTAAGTTAGTTTTTTGGATCACTATTTAATGACAAGTCTATAATTCGTTTATCATCCTGAACATAGTGAAGGATCTTATACGAGCGATGAGCACTTACGTATAAGATATTTCGCTATTGCTCAATATGACAAGCGTGGTGCCAATGACAAGTATATACTTATTGATTATCAATTGCATTTGACAAGTATATACTTATTGATTATCAATTGCATTTTTTCGTGTCATTTTCAATGTTGGTCCGGATTTATAATCCCGGACTTAATAAATTGAAATGACGGAGCCTCAGCTACGCCAATGTTAGTCCGGATTTATAATCCCGGACTTAATAAATAGCGGATTTGCAATCCGCGTACAGGGGTTACAAATTCCCACAAAGGAAGTCCCGGATTATAAATCCGGACTAACATAAATTTTTACAGGTCGAACTTTTAAAAGCGGTTGTCCTGATTTAGATGCTATATTGATTGCCGGAAACAGACTTGACGCTGACCTTAACGGTCTTTGAACCAAGATTTTCATGAGTTGCCTGTAACATAATGCTGCCGGGGGCATTGGTTTTGCTTTTTATCCAGATGGCCGCGGCGCCTCCGCTTTCTGCCAGGTTAAATGGGTTGTCGCCGACAATTGTGCCGGGGCCAGTGATAACAAAATCAACCTTGCCTACAGCAAATGGTCTTGGTGCCCCATATTTATCGGTTATCCTGAAAACGATCTTGGTAGCATCTGAGCCATCGGCCATAATCTGTTTGTCCTCTGCCATCAAAAAGAATTGATCCTGCTTTACATCAGCCGAAAAAGAGCGTGAGCAAACTTTCGCGCCATTCAGGTAGCCCTCTATTTTTAACCCGGCAGGTTTGGTACCGGTAAATTCAAGATCGACAAAGAAAGGTGGATGTTTCAGGTTGCCATAATTCGCAGTGTCGGGTTTTACGGTAGTATGCTCCTTATCATCTACAAATAATTTCAATTCGTCGCAGTTAGAGAATATAGCGACATTCTTTCCCGGTCCGTTAGGTGATTTCTTGCCAAAGTCCCAGTAAAAGTTAGGATGGATAACAGCGCCGCGCTTTGGGTCGCCCTGCGACATATAAAATGCAGCACCTAATTTTGGTATCCGGAAAACATCGGCTACGCCCGGATATTTTACCGCACGATATTGATTAAGCAAACTGCTATACTCAAAGGCGCACCACGCTATAACGCCCGCATTTCGCGGGTCGTTTGCGGCTTTCTGGTGTGCTTGCGCATGTACAATGGCTTGCAGTTGCTGAAATTTTAACTCGCCCGTACGGCGATAATAGGCATTGAAATATTTACCTGCCGGATAATTATATTGGCCCACTGCCTCGGCCAGGAAATAAGGATAACCTTCGACGGCTTTCAGAATACCAACGCTGCCGTCAGGTTCAGCATGGTAGTCGTCAAAAGCAAAAACGTCCTCATACCAGTCGCGCTGCCAGTTTTTGCGCGAGTCGGGCGTCATAGAGCCTGATGTTGGCCGCGAACCATCCAGTTCTTTGGCGATAGCTTTGGTTTTACGATAAAGCGCTACATCATTTGCCGACTCATTAACCCGCGTTCCCCAAATGATGACAGCCGGATGGTTACGGTCGCGGATAATCATATCGCGGCAGTTTTGCAGCAGGATGGCTTTCCATTCATCATTGCCAATATATTGCCAGCCGGGTACTTCTTCCCAGGCCATTAAACCCAATTCGTCGCAGGCATCCAGGAAAGCTTCATTTTGCGGATAATGCGAACAGCGCACCACATTGCAATTAAACAGCTGCTTTAATATTTCAGCGTCTTTGCGGATCACGCGTTCGGGCATGGCATAGCCCACATAAGGATATACTTCATGACGATTTAGGCCAAATAAGCGTAGTTTTTGTCCGTTCAGATAAAAACCATCCAGTTCAAATCGCGCTTCGCGGAAACCTATGCGCGTTTTATGGTTATGAATAGACTGGCCTTCGGCCGACACCGTCGTGATCACATCATATAGCTTCGGGTTATCTACATGCCATAAAGTGATATTGTTTATTCCGCTTAAGGCGAGATCCAATTCGCTTTGTCCGGCTTTATCTATGGTAATTGTTTTTTCAGTGTGTGTGATGACCTTGTTACCGTCGACCAGTTTAACATTCACCGTTACAAGTTTACCAGCTAAAGCTGAATCGATGGTGCATTTCAGATCAACACGTCGATCATCCTTTAAAACATCAACCGGTTTGGCAAATACATCGCTTACAAATATTTGCGGCACAGCCTCCAGACTTACCGGGCGATGGATACCGCCAACTTCCAGGTAATCTACCGCCTTAGTACCTTGTTTAGAGCCATCGGGGGGTACATTAAGAAATCTTGAATCGACTTTAACACCTAATACATTTTTACCCGGTTTTACCAGGTCGGTAATTTCATATTTAAAAGGCAAATAGCCACCCTGATGTTCAGGCAGCTCATGGCCATTAACACTTGGTGTAGCGCTAACCATTACGCCGTCAAAATGCAGAAAGAGCCGGAAGCCTTTCAATTGCGCAGGTACCGTAAAATGCCGGCGATAGATCCAGATGTCCTGCCATTTTTTTGGGTCCCAGTCTTGCCATGAAAGATCGCCAGCCACAGCATGTGGGATAGTAACAGGTTTGAAACCGGAGTCATCAAAACCGGCACTCGCAGCAGCCGGGGTAAACTTACCGCCAAAGAGCCAGTTTTGATCCAATGAAAACTTAAGCGCGGCGGCGCCTTTTTTTGAAGCTGCACTGCGGGTGGCTACGCAGCTTAATAAAGATCCTGAACCCAGGGCTACCATTCCGACGGCGCAATTTTGTATAAAATTTCTGCGTGAATGGCCGGAACGAAAATTGTTTTCGCGCTCAGTGATTTGATCTGCTGACATAATGGTTTAATATTTTGGTTTACTGCGGATGAAAACGCATCTGTGCGAAAAATAAGTATTTTAAATACTTAAAAATTGATTTGATTTAATTGCATCCTATATTTTACAAACTGATATGGTCAGGACAATCATAGTTTCAAAGCTTGCGTAATGTAGATACTTGCGAAATATAGGTATCTTTAAATATTGAATTGCATCTGTAAACAATCATTATATCTAATAAAAACACAACATGAAACTTAAATTTATTCTGACACTGCTTGTATCGGCTGGTGCTTTGATAGCTAACGCACAGCGCCCGGCACCCGATCATGAAACCACTAAAGGCGGCGAATTGACTATCCAGCCAATTAACCACGCTACTTTGGTACTAACTTATCAGCATAAAAATATTTATGTAGACCCGGTAGGCGGCGCCGACGCATTTAAAGGCGAACCTGCGCCTGATCTGATTTTAGTAACCGATATACACGGCGATCACTTTGATCCTAAAACTATTGATGCGGTAAACACCAAACACGCTATCCTGTTAGTGCCGCAAGCTGTCGCCGATAAACTGCCGACCACGACAGATAAGACCAAACTGGTGATCCTGAAAAATGGTGAGACCACTAATAAACTGAATATCCAGATAACGGCTATACCGATGTATAATCTGCCTGAGTCGCCTACTGCTTTTCATACTAAGGGCAGGGGTAATGGCTATGTGCTGACCATTGGCGGCAAGAAAGTTTATATCTCTGGCGATACTTCCGATATCCCCGAAATGCGCTCATTGAAAGGTATAGACATTGCTTTTGTTTGTATGAACCTGCCGTATACCATGGATGTGAAAACTGCAGCGAGCGGTGTGCTGGCTTTTAAGCCCAAAGTGGTTTACCCGTATCACTACAAAGGTCAGGATATTAATGAGTTTAAAAAGCTGGTTAATGCAGGCGATAAGAATATAGAGGTGAGGCTGAGAGATTGGTACGCCAAATAACATAGCTAAGAAAGACCCGGTAAAACCGGGTTTTTTGTTTTTAAATAATGATCACGTAATACCAGCTTAATAGTTTATCTTGTACTTTGATTTTAATTACTGAACCTGATATATGGAAAGAAGATCAGCCCTGAAAAACCTGGGCGGCCTGCTATTGGTGCCGTCATTGACGTTTGGATCTGAAACTACTAAGAAGAAGCGCTCGCTGCGTATAGCGCATATCACCGATGTGCATTTGAAAGATAAATTCGGTGCCCCGGCCAAGTTTGCCAAATGCCTGCATCACCTACAACAGCAAAATCCTAAACCCGATCTGATCCTGAACGGCGGAGATTTTGTGTTTGATATGAACAAGGAGAATATCGACACTATTAACGCCCAATGGAACCTGGTTAGCGATCTCTACAAATCAGAATGCAGCATACCCACACACGCTTGCCTGGGTAACCATGATATATGGTGGCTGGAGAATAACAAAGGGCAGACACTGTATGGCAAGCAGTATGCGCTGGACCGTTTAAAGCTGGCCAAGCCTTATTACAGCTTTAACCAGGCGGGATGGAAGTTCATTGTTCTGGATAGCGTTCATCTGGATATTGACGGTACCTGGTACATCGGTAAGCTGGGCGACGAGCAGTTTGCCTGGCTCGAAAATGAATTGAAAACTACCGATCCAACTACTCCCATACTGGTGCTATCGCACATCCCTATACTTACGGCTACCAACCTGATCGAGGATAATATCGTTAATAAATGGGTAATGCTGGGTGGCGAAATGCACACCGATACAGCCAGGATCATCCGGTTGTTTTATCAGCACCCTAACGTTAAGCTGTGTTTGAGCGGCCATATCCACCTGCGCGAGAAACTGGTTTACAACAACGTGACCTACATTTGCAACGGTGCTGTTTGCGGAGCCTGGTGGGAGGGTAACAAACATGAAACCGCTCCCGGCTATGGCATTATTGACCTGTATGCCGATGGCACTTTTGAGGAGCAATACATTAATTACCTGGTGTAGTTTGAGCTTGTTCCGCTTAAAATTGAAACAAGATTTTTGATTGATCTTAATTACTTTTTAACAAATTCCCAGCTGTAGGCTTTCATATCATAACCTTGCATGTAGCTTATTTTCCACGAACCGTTTTCATTTACTGCGCGCATTTTATAGGGTTGACTTTTGGCGTCACTATCCCATTCCCAGTTAAATTGGGCTTCATTATTATTAATTTGAATGTTGGTTAATTTAATAATTGTCCAATAGTTATCAATGGGCGAATCCTGGCAGTTGCACCACGGATCGACATCCTCATTAAATGTCGGCAGCTCGCCATCGGGCCATAATGATGAGCCATCCCTCAATTCCTTATCCATGCGTAAAGCGATGTTACGGTAATCTTTCAGAAAACTGTCTGCAAACAAACCGGTACCCCGTAGCTCATCAACAGATTTCTGATTTTCAAAAAGGTCAATACCCTTATACAGGGTATCTGTCGGATTGAGTTTTACCGGTTTAAAGCCCTCAAATGTCAGCTTTTGGGTAACATGCCATTTATAAAGGGTTTTTACCAAATTGGTCAACAAAATGCTGTCTTCGACCCTGCTTTGTTTTTGGACGGTTTGAGTAATCGTTGTAGCTGCTGTAGTTACTGTGTCTTTTTTGCCGGTATCGTTGCTGCTGTGGCAACTAAAAATGGTAACCATAATCAGCGAAGCAAACCCCGCGGCACAGTATCGGTTGGTTTTCATATCATCTAAAATAAGTAATTAAGATTTGAAATAAAATAATCAACATATCGTCGGTTATTCCCATCTGAATTTTTCCGCTTTAGTCGGGGCGATGTTTTTTTGATCTTCTCATTATTTTATCTTTGGGTCTGTTTCTAAATTGAAATGCACCCGCTTATACAACACATTCAGAAAATTACAGGCAATACTACCACGGTGGACGACGCTATCTTGTCTTTTTTTGAAACCAGGACATCCAGGAAAAAAGACATCTTACAGGAAGAGGGCCAGCGTTGCTCATCTTATTTTTTTGTGATGAACGGATGTCTGCGCTTGTATTTTTTAGATATTAACGGTGCCGAGCAAACCCTGCAATTTGCGTTAGAGAACTGGTGGATGACCGATATAGATGCTTTCAGAACCGGGCGAAACTCGGCTTATACCATACAGGCTATGGAGGCGACAGAGGTGTTGTGTATCAGCGCCTCAAATTATGCCTTGATCCTGGCCAGATATCCGCTTATGGAAAGCTATTTCAGGGCGGTATATGAGCGTGCCTATGCAGCTTCGTTACTTCGTATCCGGATGATATCGCGCATGCCGAAGGATGAGTTTTACGAGCTGTTTCAAGCTAAATATCCTGACTTTATTCAACGGATCCCGCAAAAGATACTGGCCTCTTTTCTGGGCTTTACGCCCGAGTATCTAAGTGCATTGCGGAAAAATAAAAGTAAAAGCCAATAATTCATGACTGAACAACTATACCGGCACATTATAAAAATGGTTCCCACGTTGGGGGTCGGGCAGAAGGAGCTGCAATCATACTTTCATACCAAACCCATAAAAAAGGAAGAATTGCTGTTGAAGGAAGGGGAGCCCTGCGATACTATTTACTTTGTTAATACCGGCAGTCTGTATATGTTTTATGAGGATGCCGGGAAACAGGTGATCCATTTTGCCTTAGAGAACTGGTGGATAACCGACTATAAAACTTTCCCCGACTGCAAACCGGCTGTTTACGCAATAGCGGCTATGGAAGACTCAGAGATCACTTATATTAGTCGCGCCGATTACGAAAGGCTTTTACTGCAATATCCGCTGTTGGCCTTGTATTTTAATCAATTACATGAGCGCGCTTACGGCGCGGCTTTGCTTAAGCAAAAAACCTTTGCCACCGTATCAAAAAAAGATTTCTATCGTAATTTCAGGCGTAATTATCCTGAACTGACCGGCCGGTTCCCTGATTCGATCTTTGCCTCTTATATGGGTATTTCGCCCGGGGCTTTAAAGATTTTGCACGACGAATACATTTCTTAAACTACCTTAAGTTTTTCCGGCCCGGCTATTTTCATCTTTGTATCATACAGATAACCAAAAGAAAAAGATATGAAAATAGTAGTTATTGGCGGTACCGGCCTTATCGGTAGCCAGGTGGTAAAACAGTTGCAAGCCACAGGACACGAAGTAATAGCAGCATCGCCCGGCACAGGTGTAAACACTTTAACCGGCGAAGGTGTAAAAGAAGTGCTGCAAGGCGCACATGTTGTAGTGGATGTTTCAAATTCGCCCTCGTTTGACGATGTGCCGGTGATGAATTTTTTTAAAACCTCTAACCAGAATCTGTTACCAGCCGAAAAGGCAGCAGGTGTACAGCATCATATCGCCTTATCAGTAGTGGGCACGCAGAAACTGCAGGACAGCGGATATTTCAGAGCTAAACAGGTTCAGGAAGATCTGATCAAAGCGTCGGGTATTCCGTATACTATTGTTCACGCTACCCAATTTTTTGAATTTGCAGGCGGCATTGTTTATATGAGTATGGCCGATGGAAAAGTGGTGTTGCCTGATGCCAATATCCAGCCTATTGCCAGTAAAGACGTGGCTTCTTTTATGGCCAAAACTGCATTAGCTGCACCGGCCAATAAGATACTGGAAATAGGCGGCCCTGAAAAATTCTATATGGCCGACTGGATTAAACAATACGTACAGGCTACA
>DATCXS010000283.1:0-31515 GCA_036565645.1 Mucilaginibacter sp. | reverse complement strand
ATTACCGTTACGGTCGGTAGGGCCAGAACCTGCAATGATCAATACCACCGGAACCTTACCGGCATCATCGGGTACCGTTAACGTTCCTTTTAGCGTAGCATCGGCCGATTTTATGGTTACCGACCCGGGAGTTACGCGTTTATCAACATCAGTAAAAAAGCCGGTTAACTTGTGCTCCTTACTAAAGCTTAAATACAATACCGGGCCCGATTTTTCAAAAACAGCCAGATAAATATCGCCGCCATTGGGGGCTGCTTTATAATATTGGCGGCTTACCAGATTACCTAAAGCCGTCTTTAATTGCGTAACCGCGCTGCTTACTCCCGGCAGCGGCACTTTTGCCTCACCAGCAGCACTTAACAAAGTGTATATACTATCGGGGCGGCCGGCATTGTAATATTTTAAAAATTTTGCCGCCAGGGTATCATTAACCTTATGGCTTTGCGCACAAGCTATCACCGCTGCTAACTGCATCAGCAGCGCTATTATCAATTTCTTCATTGTATCATTCGGCCGATACCCATTTCAGACAAACCACCTGGGGATATCGATTTTATTATCTGTTAACGCAAGTTTAGCGTTTGTTTTATCAATTTTTAAATATTAATGGAGTTTCCTTCCTGATCCGGCGCTTAACATACCATCGGCTATTTTAACTAACACAACAATTTGCGTATCTTGTACGCCAAATACATAACATTGACTTTTAACGATTTTAATTTTAACGACGAACTAAGCGAAGGCGTTTCAAGCATGGGGTACACTACCCCTACGCCAATTCAGGGCATGGCCATTCCGTTGATACTGGAAGGGAAGGACCTGATAGCCTGTGCACAAACCGGCACGGGTAAAACCGCCGCATTTTTACTGCCGATACTTGAAAAGGTAGGGCGCACCAAAAAGGATCATACCAGTACACTTATACTAACGCCAACCCGCGAACTGGCTCAACAGATTGACCAGCAGGTTGAGGGCCTGGCTTATTTCACAGGCATCAGCTCGATAGCGGTTTTTGGGGGTGGCGATGGCCATGTTTATGAGCAGCAGCGCCGCGGTATACAAAACAACGTAAACATCATCGTTGCGACACCGGGCCGGTTGATCGCTCATCTGACATCGGGTTTATTGAAACTGGACAAGATAGATTACCTGGTACTGGACGAAGCCGACCGCATGCTCGACATGGGTTTCTATGACGATATTATGCGCATTGTAAGCTATCTGCCAAAAGAAAGACAGACCCTGCTTTTCTCGGCTACTATGCCGCCGCGCATACGCACTATGGCTAAAAAAGCCTTGAACAATCCGGAGCAGATCAACATCGCCATATCACAACCTGCCGTGGGTATTGATCAGCAGATCTATCGTCTGCACGATCAGCAGAAAACACCTTTATTACAGCACCTGTTAAAGGATGGCAACTATTTGAGCACGATCATTTTTGCGTCGCGCAAAGAGATCGTCAAATCATTATACAAAGAATTAAGGGCAATAAGCTTACACGCCGAATCATTCCACTCTGACCTGGAACAAAAGGACCGTGAAGAAATCCTGCTTCGATTTAAAAACAAACAACTGCCTATTATTATTGGTACCGATGCTTTATCGCGGGGTATTGATGTAGAAGGGATTGACCTGGTTATCAATTATGATGTCCCGGCAGATGCCGAGGATTATATCCACCGTATTGGCCGTACCGCCCGGGCTGCTACTACCGGCACTGCCATCACCTTTGTTAATCATCGCGACGAGCGCAGGTTGAAGAGCATTGAAGAGCTGATTGAACGTAAGATCACCCAGCATCCGCTGCCTGAGCATTTATTAAGTATTGCCGAGGTCAGACAAGATAGGAAACCCGACCAGAACCGTAATAACCGGCACAAAAAACGTGTCTGGACTAAAAATAAGCCAACCAATAAAAGCTAAATCAATGAAAGTTTATCAATCATTAAAACTAACCGCTGCTTTGCTGGCGCTGTCAACAGGCATTACGCTGGCGCAGGACGCAGCTAAGACTACCTCGGGCAACCCGATCTTTCCGGGATGGTATGCCGACCCGGAAGCAAAGATATTTGGTAAAACGTACTGGGTTTATCCTACCTATTCAGCCAGGTATGAAGAGCAGGTATATATGGATGCCTTTTCATCAACAGACCTGGTACACTGGACCAAGCACCCGCATGTGGTGGATACCGCTGCTATTAAATGGGCACATAAGGCCATGTGGGCACCGGCAGTGACCGAGAAAGACGGCAAATACTATATTTTCTTTGGCGCTAATGATATTCAAAACAATAATCAGGTGGGAGGCATTGGTGTAGGCGTGGCCAAAAAACCGGGAGGCCCATTTAAAGATTATTTAGGCAAACCGCTTATCGGCCAGTTTATAAATGGCGCGCAGCCTATTGATCAATTTGTTTTTAAGGATGATGACGGCCAATACTACATTATATACGGTGGCTGGCGCCATTGCAACATCGCAAAGCTAAATAAAGATTTTACCGGCGTTGAACCGTTTGCCGATGGCGAAACTTATAAATCAATCACCCCGAAAGATTATGTAGAAGGTCCGTTAATGTTTAAACGCAACGGCAAATACTATTTAATGTGGAGCGAAGGCGGCTGGACAGGCCCTAACTATCGCGTGGCTTATGCCATGGGCGACTCGCCCACCGGTCCGTTTGAGCGTATTGGCGTGATCCTGAAACAAGATCCGACCATTGCTACCGGCGCGGGCCACCACTCGGTCATCAACATTCCTAAAACTGACGAATGGTACATTGTCTATCATCGTCGTCCATTAGGCGATCATGACGGCAACCACCGCGTAACCTGTATCGATAAAATGTATTTTGACGAGAACGGCCACATCCTGCCCGTTAAAATAACTAATGAAGGTGTAGCAGCAAGGAAGATTAAGTAATTGTACGGTATACTCAATAAAAAAGCGTCATAGATTCTATGGCGCTTTTTTGTTTTAAAACAACAACAAACGGTGTCATCCTGAACATAGTGAAGGTCTTATACAGGCGATGAGCATTATTTATAAGATATTTCGCTATCGCTCAATATGACAAGCGTGTTCAGTTGCGTTCGTACCTGTATCGCTCAATAAAAGCCTTACATCCGGCCTCGATCAACTTAAACACAGGCTCAAATTGGGTGTCATCATGGTAAGGGTCGGGCACTATCTTATCGCCTAATAACAGCGATACTTTTTGCCGATCAGCGGCATTGCCGACCATAGCCAGTACGTTGTTTAGGTTGCTTTTGTCCATTACCAGGATCCGATCAAACCGGTCAAAATCTTCCGGGGTAATCAGACGGCAAATCTGCCTGCTGATGTCAATGCCATGTTGCTGGGCAGTGCGCACAGAGCGACGGTCAGGACCCTCGCCAA
Organism: Mucilaginibacter sp.; assembly: GCA_036565645.1. Lineage (GTDB taxonomy): Bacteria > Bacteroidota > Bacteroidia > Sphingobacteriales > Sphingobacteriaceae > Mucilaginibacter. Next base: position 28,115 of record DATCXS010000283.1, on the reverse strand, counting down.
TGTGCCAGTCGCCGGTACCTGCCGAGTCGACCTCCCAGTTTAATCCTTCTTTATCTGCCAGGTGCTGCATAATGCCTTCTGCCAGTGGCGAGCGGCAAATGTTACCGAGGCAAACCATTAGTATCTTCATAAATGTGCAAATGTGTTTTAGATGTGCAGATGTGCGTATATGCAGATGTGCAGATGTTTTTATGGCAGAGCTATTGATGTGCACATCAATCTACCCAAATATCTGATTTAACACCCCTGCTAACCTGATACCACCCTTTAGCAGTTGCTGGTTCAGGATATTTAAGTGTGTAAAATTGTATTTATAGTTCAGCGTGTCGCCGGGTTTTATTTCTGTATAAAGCTGTTCGGCCAGATTGCTCGACTCGAATACCCACTTGCTGATCGGCGCAGCCTGCCACTCTTTGATTTGGGTAGCGGTTGGGTAATCTATAGCCTTTACATATTCGGTATAGCTCAACTCCTGAAAGTTGATTAGTTCCGTATCCCAGATTGAATGCAGGTTGGTTGGTTTGCTGAACCAGTTTACTTTAAAATCATTACCGCCTTTATCGCTGGCATGGGCGGTGTGCATGGGCTGGTGAATATCCTCGACAATATGGATCAGCATACGCAGGTATAACAGCTTGTTTTGTTTAGTAATGGTTTTCTTTTTTAACTCGCCAATTAAAAATTGCAGCTTGTTGTAAGCATTAGGGTTGGTGTCATGTTCCAAAAACTCGGTCATCTCCGGGTAGCTCATCGGGCGCTCAAAATCGACAAAGTGCCAGCTGTACAAATAATTGTAAGCAGGGTCCGATTTAATGAAGTCGCCCCAGTTGCTGGCCATAGCAACAGACTCATTACCCAAAATGGCTTTTACCGCAGCAAGCGCTTTTGGCGTTAAATGATTTTCGGCGATCTGTCCGGAAATGCGGTGTCCGTTGGTGCCCCAGGCCATGCTCTGCACCGGCGCATATATAATAGCCAGCCCCAGGGCTAATTTTTTTACGAATTTAAATTTCATACTATAATGGTTTTGGAGTGCAGGTTATTTTTTTTGTCAGCTGTAAATTGATAGGTATAACGTTCGAGGTGCTTAAAAATTGAACTGCCGAATCGGTTTTTTTACTTACACTGAAATATTCTTCATAAGGCCCCGAGCGAAAACAGCCCTGTGGCTTTTTCAGGGAATAATCGGCATTGCAAAAATAGCCCTTGATGTGCAGCGTATCATGGCGCTCGCTGTAGGTACCCCTGATGTACTCTTTCCAGTAACCGCCAAGCATACAACTATCCATGCCGGTGTTTACTTTGCTGTATCGGTTCAATTCTATATAAACCGAGTCGCAGGTAAATTTGAATTTGTGAAGCGAATAGCTCAGCAATTGCTTTTGCATCGGCACACTGTCCTGCTTCCATTCGCCCTGAAAGTAGTCCTCGCCCCGGCCTTGCAGGTCGGGGTTGGGCGAGCAGGCGCTTAGGAGAAGGCTGAAAGCTAAAAGATAAAAGGCAAAAGCTTTTTGCATGGTGTTTATAACCGTTAACGTCATTGCGAGCGATAGCGTGGCAATCTCTGAAGCGATAAGTTGCACAATTGATTAGCATGTGCAGAGATTGCTTCTTTCCTCGCAATGACGTTTTATATGTGTTTATTTCAAGCTGCCAATCATATCTTCTGGTCTCACCCACTGGTCAAACTGCTCGTTGGTCAGATACCCCAACGCTATCGCAGCCTCGCGTAACGATGAACCGTTTTGCAGCGCAGTCTTGGCAATCTTGGCCGCTTTTTCGTAGCCGATGTGCGGGTTCAATGCAGTAACCAGCATCAATGAATTTTCCAGATGTTTTTTAATGCCCTCGTAGTTTGGCTGGATACCTGCGGCGCAATGGTCATTGAACGATACGCAGGCATCGCCAATTAAACGTGCCGATTGCAGGAAGTTAGCTGCCATGACAGGCTTAAACACGTTCAGCTCGTAGTGTCCGTTTGATCCGCCTACTGATATGGTAACATCATTACCCATAACCTGTGCAGCTACCATAGTAACAGCCTCATTTTGGGTTGGGTTAACCTTACCGGGCATGATCGACGAACCAGGCTCGTTCTCCGGAATGTAGATCTCGCCGATACCTGACCGCGGACCGGAAGCCAGCATACGGATATCATTAGCAATCTTCATCAAAGAAACTGCGATCTGCTTCAAAGCGCCATGCGTCTCTACAATAGCGTCGTGAGCAGCCAGTGCTTCAAATTTATTTTCGGCAGTTATAAACGGCAGGCCGGTAAACTTAGCAATGTATCCGGCAACCTTCACATCATATCCTTTTGGCGTATTGATGCCGGTACCAACCGCAGTACCGCCCAAAGCCAGTTCAGACAGGTGAGCCAGTGTGTTTTTTAAAGCCCTTAAGCCATGATCCAACTGTGAGGCATAACCAGAAAATTCCTGGCCTAAAGTAAGCGGCGTAGCATCCATCAGGTGCGTACGGCCAATTTTTACCACACTTTTAAAGGCCTCGCTTTTGGCTTTCAACGTATCGCGAAGTTTTTCGACACCGGGGATGGTTACCTCGACCACCATTTTGTAAGCCGCAATATGCATGGCAGTGGGGTAGGTATCGTTTGATGATTGTGATTTGTTTACATCATCATTTGGGTGGATATAAGTTTTGCCTTCGCCCAGTTTATTGCCGGCCAGTACGTGAGCACGGTTGGCAACCACCTCATTAACATTCATGTTTGATTGCGTACCCGAACCGGTTTGCCAGATCACCAACGGAAACTCACCGGCTAACTGACCTGACAGGATCTCGTCGCAAACGGCAGCAATCTGGTCGCGTTTGTCGGCAGGTAAAACACCTAAGTCGGTATTGGTAAAAGCAGCGGCTTTTTTAAGATAAGCAAAAGCAGCAATGATCTCTTTTGGCATCGACGCCTCCGGACCAATTTTGAAGTTGTTGCGTGAGCGTTCGGTTTGCGCGCCCCAATATTTTTCGGCAGGCACCTGTACCTCGCCCATGGTATCGTGTTCAGTTCTGAAACTCATGGTAATGCAGTATAATTTTAAGCCGCAAAGGTAGGGCTAAAACGGGTGCGATGTAAAATAATATTTAAAAAGTTACCCGGAAACCCACCCCCGCATAACGCCGCTTCGCCTATTGATGACATATTTAATTCCTGACCCTTAAATATGTCATTTTTCTCTGTCAGCGTTTCGCGAATTTAAAACCACCCATGACATAAATACAACCCCGTCATTCGAGCATCGCGAGAGGTCTTATAGGAGCGGATAAGCAAAGCGGATAAGGTTCACATCCGCATATCTGCACATCTACTCCACCTTTGTCCACGGCGAGGGCAGCACATAGCAGCGTTTAGCGTAAGCATCCCAGATGTCATTCATCTTTTTAACCAGGTCTGGGTGTTGTGCCGCCAGGTCGTGCATTTCGCTGCGGTCGGTTGCAATATCGTACAGCTCCCATGGTGACGACTTGTAAGTACGGCCTTTCATTAAGGTAGCCTCGCTCACCAGCTTCCATTTGCCCATGCGTACCGCCTTGTTCATTTCATGATCCCAGCAAAGGACATCACGTTTCAGCGGCTGGTTGGTAAAGCTTGGCACCAGGCTGATACCCTCGACCGGGATTATATCGTGGCCATTATAGGTTTTAGGATAGGGCGTATGGGTAACATCCAGTATTGTTGGCATAATATCCATTTCATGGCCTATCTGGTCGCGCATCTCGCCTTTGGCCTTCATACCCGCGGGCCAATGCACGATAAGAGGTGTCGAGATACCGCCTTCATGCACATAATGCTTAAACTTGCGCAGCGGCGTAGTCGACACATTGGCCCACTCCTGCATATAAGACACATAAGTATCTGCCGGGCCAGCCATTAAATCATGACCCTGCATCACCAGCTTGCCGTCGCGGGTGGTTTTAGGGTTATTAGAGTAGATCAGCGACTCGGGCGTCAGCTTGCGCACGTTGGCAGGATCTTTAGCTTCAGAGCGTACCGGCCCATTACCTATGATCTCGGCACAGGCACCATTATCCTGTAAAAAGAAGATCAGCGTGTTATCATACATGCCATCAGCCTTCAACTGCTTAATAATACGGCCAATACCCTGATCCATAATATCGATCATGGCGGCATAGGTCTCCATACGGCGCAGCATAGCCGGTTTATTTTTTTCATCGGCCCAGGGCTTACCATCAAACGGCGACAGTGCTTCATCTGCCTTAACCACACCCAGCTTTTTCATGCGCTCCAGGCGCTCTTTGCGCAGCTCTTCATAACCCTTGTCAAAACGGCCCTTGTATTTGGCAATCTCCTCGGGCGGCGCCTGCATGGGCCAGTGGGCAGCGGTATAAGCTACGTACATAAACATAGGCTTACTCTTATCGCGCTCTTTTATAAATTTTACCGAATTGTCTGATATCGCATTGGTAAAGTAATAATGTTCCGGGTGGTATTCGGGATCGTTCGTGGTATTAACCAACGTATTATCACGGCACAGATAGCCGGGGTCGTAATAATTCGCTGCACCTAATATGGTACCGTAATAATGATCAAAACCACGCTGCAGCGGCCAGTTCTCCTTACCCATTTCAGGTTTTGGGTCGAAATTGAGGTGCCACTTTCCGGTCATGTATGTGGCATAGCCTGCCGAGTGCAATACCTCGGCCATAGTAACGGCGTTGTGGCTTAAATCGCCCCGATAGCCAGGTAGTTTAAAATCGTTGGTGGTCATCCAGCCCATGCCGGCCTGGTGCGGGTCAAGGCCCGTCATTAACGAGGCACGCGACGGGCAGCACCGGGCTACATTATAAAACTGGGTATAGCGCAGTCCCTCTTTAGCCAGCATATTCAGGTTGGGCGTAGCGGCTTCGCCACCATAACAACCCAGGTCAGAGTAACCCATATCGTCGGCCAGGATCACGATGATGTTTGGGCGCCCCGCATCTGCCTTTTTTGGTGCAGGTTTTGGCGCATTCCCTTTCCATGCTATTACCACAATGCCGACAATGGCTAAAACAGCTATTGATACAAATTTCAAATACCTCATAGGTGTGATTAATTGGTTACCGTTTACTAAGTTATAAATTAAACCGTCAAAAAAAACAAAACCCCGATCTTTCGATACGGGGCCTTGCTACTATTGGCAAACCTAATTATTATTCTTTATCAATTTACTGCACCTATTTTTTTCAGTAACTTCCGATTTTCACGCCTATGGATGAGTCTGTGCACCAAAGCATAAATAACAGGTAGTATCAGCAAGGTTAGTATGGTTGAAGTGATTAAACCGCCTATTACCACAATAGCCAAAGGTTTTTGTGTTTCACTGCCGATGCCTGTCGAAATTGCTGCAGGCATTAAACCAATAGCGGCCATTAACGCCGTCATGACCACCGGCCTGACGCGCGACATTACGCCGTCCAATATCGCTTTATCCAGAGGCATGTGCTCTTCCAGGTTTTTGCGGAACACTGATATCAGGATCACCCCGTTCTGAATACATACCCCAAACAAGGCAATGAAACCGATACCTGCCGATATACTAAAGTTGATACCGGTGATGTGCAATGCGAGGATACCGCCTATCAGCGCAAACGGCACATTCATGATAACCAGCGTGGCATCTTTAACATTACCGAAGGTGATGAACAGGATCAGGAAGATCACCAGCAAACAAACCGGCACCACGCGAGCCAGCGTCTTTGAGGCGCGTGTTTGGTTTTCAAACTCGCCCACCCACTGCGTTGAATAGCCGTGGTCAAATTTAACCAGGCGGTTCACTTTTGCCTGGGCCTCGGCAATGGTGCTACCCAAGTCGCGCCCACGGTTTGAGAATTTAACAGCAATGTGGCGCATGTTGTTATCGCGATAGATAAATGCAGGGCCGGTTAATATTTTAATAGTAGCGATCTCTTTGATAGCGATTTTCGATCCGTTCAAGGTTGGCACCATCAGGTTCTCGATCTTATCCTGTGTATCTCTAAACTGCTTTTGGTAGCGCACCCGGATGTCAAAGCGGCGCTCGCCTTCGTATAATTGGGTAGCGGCTTTGCCGCCTATGGCCATTTCAATAACAGAGTTGGCATCGGCAGTTGCAACACCATACAGTGCCATTTTGCGCTGATCCAGTTCTATCCTAAACTCTGGCTGACCAAGGTTACGCAGTACGCCCAAATCGTCGATACCTTTTACGGTTTTAAGCACTTTCATTACTTCGTCGGCCTTTTCATCCAGCACTTTAAAATCCGAGCCGAAAATGTTTACCGCCAACGCCGCATTAACACCGGCAACGGCTTCTTCCACGTTATCGCGAATAGGCTGCGAGTAATTAAATACGGTACCCGGTATTTTACGCAATTGCCCGTCCATCGCATTAATCAAACTATCGCTGGTTATGCCTTTTGGCCATTCCTTTTTATTTTTGAGGTCGACTTGTATCTGCACATCAAAGAAACCTTTAGGGTCTGTACCATCATTAGTACGGCCTACCTGGGCCAGAGTCTGCTTTACCTCGGGGAACTTAGCCAGCATCTGCATCATCTTTTGATTGATGCTTTCGGCTTCAGGTAATGAAACACTCATCGGCAGTTCAGCTTCGACCCACAGGGCGCCCTCGTTCAGATCGGGCAGGAACTCTGTACCCAAAAACTTAGCCGAGAAAAACGTCAGCGCCATAAAACTCATAGCCACAATCAAGCTTATCTTTGGGTTTTTATACGTATAATTAAACATCCGGAGTATCCCATTCTCAAAGAAGTTTACAACCGGATTATGTTTCTCTTTTACATTTTTGTTGAGCAATATGCTTGACAGCGCGGGCACCAGTGTAAGCGTAAATATCAAAGCGCCCAGTAAAGCAAAGCCTAAAGTATAAGCCAGGGGCGAGAACATTTTACCTTCCACCTTCTGGAAAGCGAAGATCGGCATCAAACAAGTGATGATAATGAGCTTGGAGAAGAATATCGCCTTACCCATTTCGGTACCTACATTTTTGAACAAGCCAAGTTTGGCCAGCTTGTTAAATTTCTCCATGCCTACCTCGCGCGCTTTATGATCGAGCGCGACGAAGATGCCTTCCACCATTACCACGGCTCCGTCTATAATGATACCAAAATCTACCGCACCCATAGAGAGCAGGTTGGCGCTCATACCTTTTATGCGCATGCAGATAAAGGCAAACAATAACGACAGCGGGATGATGATAGCCACCGTTAACGTTGTACGCCAGTCGGCCATAAACAAAAACACGATCACGGTTACCAACACTATACCTTCCAACAGGTTGTGAATCACCGTTTCGGTACAAAAATCCATTAAGTTGGTACGATCATAAAAGGTGTCTATCTTAACATCTTTCGGCAAGAAATTATCGTTAAGATCTTTTACTTTATCACGAACGCGCTGCAATACTTCGGCAGGGTTTTCGCCTTTGCGCATTACGATAATTCCTTCAATAACATCCTTCTGCTTATCGCGGCTTACCTGGCCCAGGCGCGGCAAGCCGGCCTCGTGCACATCGGCCACATCTTTAGCCAGGATAGGAACGTTATTAACGTTTTTGATGATGATGTTTTTCATCTCCTCAACGTTATTGATCAAACCGATACCACGCACCACATAGGCCTGATCATTTTTCTCGATCACATCGCCACCCACGTTAATGTTACTGCGGTTGATGGCATTGAACACGTCAAGTGAAGTTAAACCATACTTTTGCAGTAAAGCCGGGTTGACACTTACCTCGTATGATTTTTCCTCACCGCCAAAGCTATTCACATCGGCAACGCCGGGAACGGCTTTGAACTGACGGTCGAGCACCCAATCTTGTATAGCGGTAAGCTCATGTAATGATTCGGTCTTACTTTTCAGCGTATAACGGTATATCTCGCCTGTAGGGCCGTAAGGGGGTTCAATTTCAGGTTTCACCCCATCGGGCAGGTCGACATTGGCCAAACGGCTTAATACCTGCTGGCGCGCAAAGGCATCGTCTACATTATCATCAAAAATGATACGGGTGTATGATAAACCAAATGCAGACGTGGTACGCAGGTTCGATTTCTTCTGCACCGAGTTCAACACGGTCTCTATCGGAATAGTAATGAGTTTCTCTACCTCTTCGGCGCTGCGGCCCGGCCATTGAGCGATGATGATGATCTGTGTATTAGTTACGTCAGGGAAAGTCTCGATAGGGGTATTGGTATAACTCCACACGCCTATGACCACCAAAATAGCGGTCATAAAAAACACGAAATAGCGGTGTTTTAGCGAGAAGTATATTATATTTTTAATGAATTTATTCATGCTGATTTTTAAGAGATTAGTGAACGGTGATTGGTGATTAGTTTCAGGGAGGCGATACCATCCCACGTATCTATCACTAAATACAACTTAATCGCCGGTAAGCGCGTCATATAACAACAGCTGATTTTTTGAGATCACCTTATCGCCGGGCTGTAAGCCTGAGCCTATATAGGACACATCATCAACTGTTTTAATTACGCTAACCTCTCGTACCTGCAGGTTGCACCTGCCATTGTAAACTACAACGTAATTCTTACTACTGTCAAACACAATGGCTTTTGCAGGTACAGATACCGCCTGCCGGTTTTCGGTATTAGTGATCACCACGTTAGTAAACATTTCGGGCTTTAACAGCATACCCGGATTAGGCAGCACTATCTTGATCTTCATCACCTTATTATCGGGGTCAAGCACCGAACTAATCTCGTTTACCTTGCCCATAAATACTTTCCCCGGATAAGCCAGGGTGGTAACCCTGGCATTATAGCCTATTTTTACCTTACTTATGTCCGACTCAAATACGTTGGCCCATATCCATACATCCTGCATATTAGAAACAGTAAACAGGCTGCCTGCATTATCCTGACGAATGAAACTACCTGCGGTAATGTTTTTCTCAATGATGTAACCGCTTTCGGGAGCTTTGATAACCAGTGTGCCATTCTCGCTGGTGTTGCCGCCCCCATTTATAGATAGCTGCTGTTTAACCTTACGGTTAGCGGCTATAGCTTTGTTGTAATTCTCTTTAGCCTCAGTATAGTCGCGTTCGCTCGAAATACCATTTTTGTATAGTGATTCAGCCTGATCTAACTGACGCTTAGCTACTGCAAGATCTGACCGGGTTGACGATAAGTCGGTATAATTACCTGCAACATCCGCGCTGCGCATGACAGCCAGGGTTTGGCCCTTCTCAACTTTATCGCCTAATGATACCTTTACCGATATCACCTGTCCGCTTGAAAAAGGGAATACCTTAACAACATTATTATCATCGCTTGAAACCTCGCCCGAAAGGCTAAGCTCGTCCTTCATAGTGCTGGTTTTAGCGGTATCAATAGTGATCATTTTTTGTAATGAGTCACTAATACATACCTCTTTGCTCGCGGGGGCATCAACGGTTTTGGGCTTGCAGGCTGCCAAAAACATTAAGCTGCCAAGACCAATCAAAATCGTTTCTCTTTTCATCATTATTTAGTATATCAATTTTTGTATTAAGGCTTTATTATTGTTGTCCCGGTGGCAAAATTCAGGTCGGCAATGGCTTTTTGCAGATTGTTTTGTTGCTGAATTATTTTAAGCTTGGTGTCTTTGTAGGTGTCAAAGAAATCGACAAACTCAATTAAACCAATCTGGCGATCTTTAAAACTTTTCATCATGGCATTAAAAAGCTTATCATACTGCTCATTAAATTCTGATTGCTGGGTGGTAAATAGTTCCTGGGTCAGCTCATATTGTTTAACCGCAGCAACCACTTCATTTTTCAGACGCAGGTCGTTATCCTTTACCAAATTCTCCTGGCTTTTCAGCGTATACTCTGCCGACTTGATATTGCCCTGATTACGGTTAAAAAATGGTAACGGAAGCCCTATTTGCAGGCCGTAATAATTTGGCGCATAACTACTGTTTTTGTCATAGGTTACACCTACGGTGATGTCAGGGGAGGCTAATGCTTTCTGATAAGCCAGATCATGCGTGGCCGAATTAAGCTGATATTTATTTTGCAGATAATCAGCGCGTTTACTTTCGGCCCGACCGATCAAAGCTGGAATATCCAGCTTGACCGGGTGGCTTTGTTGATCGACTAAAATAGGGGTAATGTATGTGGTTTCTTTTACGCCTAACAGCGTTTTTAATTCTGTTTGCAGATCATTGATCTGTTTACTATTCTCTATCCTGTCATTTTGCAGGCCAAATAATAAAGCCTTTAAACGGATCAGGTCTTTCATTGATGTATTGCCTGCGTCGTACGACTTTTGGATGCCGTTAACTAAATTAGTTGCAGTGGCAATTTCCAACCCATAAACCTGATCCTGCTCAATCAGCGTAGCCAGCTGACTGAAATCTAACTGTAGATTATAACGCAAATTGCGCATCAGATCGTTAAATGCTGCCTCCTGCACCTGGGCATTATCTTTAGCCACGGCCACCTGTTTGCCGCGTTTGCCTGCGGTTTGAAAAACCTGGCTTAATTGCACAAACACCTGGCCCTGGCCTAAACTGCTGTTATGATAGAAGAACTTTTTACTGCCACCGTCATAAATATTCTGATCGGTGCTCAGTACCGGGTTATCCCAAAGCTTAGCCTGTGCTATCTGGGCTTGGGTCGACTCGATATTGTATTTCTGGGCAAGTAGCTGCAGGTTATTTTCCAGGAACTGCTTTTCGGCATCCTGAAAGTTTACTTTAAGTGTATCAGCCTGGGCACTTGCCTTAAAAACTGTAGTTGAAATTAGTAGGGGTATTAATAAAAAACCGATTTTAAAACGCATATTTATTCTAAAGCGACAAAGGTATTGCCGCCTATTATCGAATAAATTAAACTGAGATTAGAATTGCTCCTGTCGCGAGAATTTGACAGTCATGCAGGTGCCCTGACCTTCTTGCGATTGCACGCTCAGCGCCCCGTTAAATAGTTGGATGATCTTTTGAGTAACGTACAATCCGATACCGCTTCCGGCAAAATTGCGGCTGTTGATGGCCCTGTAAAATGGGTTAAATATCTGTTCAAGATCTGGTGCGGGTATGCCTATTCCAGTGTCGATGATCTGCATCCGGATCATCGATTCATCGGCATAAAAGTTACACTTTACCGGTTGTTGATCAGAGAATTTAAAGGCATTGCCAATAAGGTTATTTAAGGCAATAAAAAGTAACTGATGATTGGCCGGAATGGTAAGCATTGTCTCATTCTCGGGCATATGCTCAATATTTAGCTCCAATGCTCCCGGATGTATCTTGCCGGTCCAATAGTCCTGCAATTCCCACAATAATTCATCAATGCGCACCGCGCTTTGCCGGGCAATGGTAAAATCCATATCTACCTGCGCCAGTTCCATCAGGCCGCTAACAGCATCTCGCAGCCGTTCAGACTCTTCAAGGATCAATTGTAATATTCTGCGGTTCTCTTCGGGGCTAAGCTGTTTCTGTAAAGCCAGCTCGGTTTCGCCAATAATAGTGGTAATAGGCGTACGCAGCTCGTGCGATGCATTGGCAACATAGGTGCGTTGTAAGGAAAAGGCGTTTTCCAGGTGCTCCAATAGCCGGTTAAAGTTGCTGGCTAACTCGCTTATTTCATCCTTACCCTTACCCTCATCTACCCGCAGATGCAGGTTGGTGGCTTTGATCAATTTCATCTGTCGCACTACATTTTTAATTGGCGACAGCGTGCCCTGAGCCAACCACCGGCTCACCAAAAATAAAGTAGCGGTTACGATCAAAAAAACAATCGTCATTACCTCGCGAATAGCCGCCAATTGCCGCCTTCCTGTCGCGTCGACAGCTGAAACCAGAATTACGAAATTACCCTGGTTGTCCTTAACATAGGTACCAACTATTTGGGTTGTTTTACTGGTATATTCCAGATAGTTCTGTTTACGTACCCGCTCAATTACTTTGTGATTCCAATATTGTTCATCATCGCGAATGAAAGCAGCATCGTTCTTGTCGTCATAAAACCGGGTAACCTCACCGTGGAAATTGCGCATGTAACGGGTACGTACCTTGGCAAGTGAGTCTGGACTTATTTCGTCTGCTTTCAGATAAAGCTGGGCGGCCACATTAGCACGATCATACAGGTGGCGGTAAAAATCATTATGTACAATAGTGTAAACCGCTATATACAACGACACCATGACCACCAGCAACATGCCCGAGCCTACCAGCGTAAAATAAAGCGAAAGCCTGTCCTTTATTTTCAATTTAAGCCTGTTCTGTTTTAAAGATATAGCCCTTGCCTATAACCGTATGTATATATTTTTCGGCAAAGCCCTTATCAATTTTATTGCGCAGATAATTTACATAGACATCAACTACGTTGGTACCGGTATCGAAATTTATCCCCCACACCTTTTCGGCAATAATCTGGCGCGATAAGATCTTGTCATTATTATGCATCAGCAATGCTAACAAGGCGCACTCTTTGGTGGTAAGCGTGATTTTTTTGCCTTCGCGCTCGACCGTGTTATTGGCTATATTTAATACAATATTGCCCTGGCTTACGATGGGCGAGGTGTCGGATGCGTTGCGCCTTAAAAGTGCATCAATACGGGCCTGCAATTCTTTTAAGTGAAAAGGTTTTACCAGGTAATCATCGGCACCTGTATTAAGGCCTGTCACCTTATCGTCGACACTGTTCAGCGCCGTGAGCATCAGGATAGGTACTGTTTTATTTTTCTGGCGGATGTGACGGCAAACTTCCATACCGCTAAGGTAGGGCAGCATCAGGTCAAGTATGACCAGATCATAAGGTTTGCTGCTGAAGCGTTTAATCGCTTCGGCACCATCGGCGGCAATATCAACCGCGTGGTGGCTTTCTACCAGCGTTTTTTTTACCAGGGCCGATACCCGTTCTTCATCTTCAACTAAAAAAATTTGAGCCATATCGTATAAACAAATATAGTTTTAAACTATTATACTATGGTGCAGATTTATTTTGAACCCATAGCGACGGGTTATTTTATCTGATGCAAGTAATCCAAACTGATCCGATTTTTGAAAGGCCTTTCAAAACCACAACCAATTTAAAATCAGCTGTGGTTTTGAAGTAATCCTATGGCCGCCTGTACCACGGCACAGTACAGCAAATATTACGTATTGGCTACGGCCTATGCCCTCTACCGTGACCACCTCCGTCATGCCCGCCACCGGCATGTTGTCCGCCGTCGCCACCCCTGCCATGTTGTTGCACAGGACGCTGCGGCTGAGGCATACGTTGCGGCCGCATCTGGTGAGATTGTTGAGGGCGGAGAGTATTAGGTTGCTGTACACGCTGAGGCTGCATTTGACGCGACCTATTACTATGCTGCATGGCATGCGGCGCCCGTTGTGGTTGTATATGTTGTTTTCGGTTTATATCCCTGTGCTGGGGGTTACTGTGATTAACCTGCGGCGCAGTGTGTTTAAATGTTTCCCGATTATGGCCGGGTGCAGTATTATGATTGACAGCCGGGTTGCTGCGATGCACGACGGGACGGCTGCTTCTGTGTACAGGCGAACTGTTAAAATGATTATTCACCCTATGCATAGCCGGTGTAGCCGGGCGACCGTGATTGGTTGACAGGCGTTGTGCAGGATTGCGTTCCGCCATGCGCTGATGCGACAGCTGCGTGCGGGTGGGCTGGAAATGGTGCTCATTCATTGCGCGGCGATCCTGCGGCCCTGGCCTTGCCATAATACCGCCCCGGCCATTAAAGCTGGCCCGGCTGGCTGTTGGCCTAAAGTGTACGCGGTTAATATATACGTTGCGTACAACGCTACGATTTACCCTGAATACCGCGGTGTTATATCTGAAACTACGGCCGCTCCAGACACCACCATAAAAGCCATAGCCCGGATACCCGAAACCATAATTGATACCGCCATAAAAACCTACATGAGGCCCCCAGTAACCACTATGGAAAAGGTAAACCCCATTATCAAACCCCCAGTAAGACGGCGTCCATAATAAACCCGGCCGGGGAGGGGCCACCCAAACGCCTGGCACCCAGTAATAACCTTCGCCCGGCTCATAAGCCCAGTAACCGGGCTGCCAAAGCCAGCCGTCAACAGGGCATTCGGGTTGTTCATAGACAGGCAGAGGCGGCGGCGCAATCCTGACGGATATACCCAGGCTTACCTGTGCATCTGCCGCAGGCGAAACAAACAGTGTAACGCCCAGCAATAAAAATATCCTGATTAAATTTTTCATAATTGTCTGCTTTATTTAAAGACAGACGGTTATTTATGCAAAATGTTTAATCCGGGATGCTTAATTCCGGCGGTTGGTCAGCATTGAGGCATAGTACAGCAGCGTAGCTAACGAGCCTAAAGCAGCAACAACATAGGTCATTGCTGCCCACCATAAAGCGTCTTTGGCTTGCGCATGCTCGTCGCGGGTTTGCATAACGGTGTAATTGTTGTTTAACCAGGTCAATGCACGGCGGCTGGCATCAAACTCGACTGGTAAAGTAATAAAGGCAAACACGGTTACTATAGCCAAACCAACTACACCCACAGCTAAAACTATAGGGTTATTTGCAAAAAACAACAGCATTACACCAATAAACAGCGTGATCTGGATCAATGTCGATGCCGCATTAGTTATAGGCACCATAGCGGTACGCAAACCCAGCCAGCCATAACCGGCAGCATGTTGTACGGCGTGACCGCACTCATGCGCGGCAACCGCGGCGGCGGCAACGCTACGGCTGTAAAACACGTCGGGACTTAAGTTTACGGTTTTTGTTTCCGGGTTATAATGGTCGGTTAATTGCCCTTCGACTGATATTACCTGGACATCATAAATGCCATTATCGCGTAACATACGCTCTGCCACTTCCTGGCCTGAAAGACCAGACAGTAAAGGCATTTGTGCGTATTGCTTAAACTTGCTTTTAAAACGCCATTGCACTATAAAACTCACCAGCGCTATGGCTATCATCAGTAACCATGCCGACCCCATTGATATATATCCTAAAATGAAAGTTAAATGATTCATGTTAATATTCTTGTTTAAAACGGTTAATTCAAAAAGCATTCCAACCGGCCGAAAAATTAAATCGCATAGCCTTTATCGCTGCCTGCCTGACATTTATGCAGTTGTTATGATAAATTTACAGCATTTGCATTTACCCGGCAGATACTAATTTATTTAGTAAAACACTTTGTCTGTGTCAATTAAATCTGCACATTTGTGCATCTGCATATCAAATTAAAAATGGCTAAAAGCAAGATCGCGTATTTCTGTCAAAGCTGTGGCTTTGAGTCGGCTAAGTGGCTGGGCAAATGCCCGTCATGCCAGCAATGGAATACTTTTGTCGAAGAGATCATCGAAAAAGACCCTAAGTCGGTCCCTACCTGGAAAGCAAGTGGCACCACGAGTACACAACGGGCCAACAAACCTGTTGAAGTAGCCAATATTACTTTTACCGAAGAGGACCGTCTGCTTACGCCCGACAAAGAGTTTAACCGCGTACTTGGCGGGGGTATTGTAGCAGGATCGTTGGTACTGATTGGCGGCGAGCCTGGTATTGGCAAATCTACACTGATGTTGCAGCTGGCCCTAAATATGCCTGACATCCGGGTGCTGTATGTATCGGGCGAGGAAAGCGAGAAGCAGATCAAGATGCGGGCAGAGCGGATTAATACCCCCCGCCCCCCTGAAGGGGGAGTAATAGATCAAAGCGACCCTGTAGCTCTCCCTTCAGGGGGGCGGGGGGCCTTCATCCTCACCGAAACATCGACCCAAAATATATTTAAACAGATTGAGGAGCTGGAGCCCGATCTGGTGGTGATCGATTCGATACAGACTTTGCACTCGTCGCATATTGAATCGACCCCGGGCAGCGTCTCGCAGGTACGTGAATGTACTGCCGAGCTGTTGCGCTTTGCTAAAGAAACGGCGACCCCGGTATTCCTGATAGGCCATATTACCAAAGACGGTGCCATTGCAGGGCCTAAAATACTGGAACACATGGTTGACACCGTTTTACAGTTTGAGGGCGACAGGCATCATGTTTATCGCATTCTGCGCACGGTTAAAAATCGTTTCGGTTCGGCGTCAGAGCTGGGCATTTACGAGATGCTGGGCGAAGGGTTGCGCGAGGTGTCTAACCCATCGGAGATATTATTATCGCAGCGCGATGAGGCTTTGAGCGGCGTTGCCATATCGGCAACCTTAGAGGGCATGAGGCCGATGCTGATAGAAACCCAGGCACTGGTTAGCACGTCGGTATACGGAACGCCTCAGCGTAACGCCAATGGCTTTGATGCCAAGCGCATGAATATGCTACTGGCTGTATTAGAAAAACGCTGTGGTTTCAAACTCGGTGCACAGGATGTTTTCCTGAATATCACCGGTGGGATAAAAGTCGAAGATCCGGCTATTGATCTGGGCCTGGCGGCGGCGATTATATCATCGTACCAAAATATACCTATTCCGTTTAAAACCTGTTTTGCAGGCGAGATTGGTTTATCCGGCGAGATACGAGCCGTAAACCGGGTGGAGCAACGTATTGCCGAAGCGCAAAAATTAGGATTCGAACAGATCTATATCTCCAAATACAATATGCCATCTGCAGCGCACGATAAAAAACGTATGGACCTGTCGCGCTATACCATCGATATTAAAATGGTGGCAAATATTGAAGATTTTTTTGGATTGCTGTTTGATAAAACAACCAGACCCGCTCTAACCCGATAGCTATCGGGTCTCCCCCTGCTTGGGAAGACTTTTGATAAGTTTGTTTTGAAAGCCCTCCCTTCCGGGGAGGGTTGGGTGGGGCCTATTGCACAGCTACCGTAACCTTGCGGATAACGTTATTATTATAATCGGCAACATACAAATTGCCCTGGCCGTCAATAGTTATTGATTGCGGGTTGTTAAAGCGGGCGGCGGCGCCCACGCCGTCTTGCAGCCCGGTTGTGCCTGAAGCCCCTGCCAATACATACAACACCTTTTGATTAGTGATTTCAAGGATACGGCCATTGTTGTCGGTCACAAACATATTGCCTTGCGTATCTAAAACAAGGCCGGTTGGGTTGCCTATTAAATCAGGATAATTTAAACCGCCTGCGTAGGTGGTAACATTACCTGCGGCAGTGATCTTACGGATAGCCTTATTTTTATAGTCGGCCACGTAGATATTTCCGGCGTTGTCCATAGTTAAAGCTACCGGATAGTTAAATAGCGCAGATGATGCATCACCGTTCAGGTATCCCGGAACGGTTATTTGCGAATACCCTCCCTGGGCTTCATAGCCGGCAAACCGGCTCACTACACCGGCAGGTGTTATTTTACGGATCAGGTTATTGGTACGATCAACTACATAAATATTTCCTGACGGATCAACAACGGTTGCTGTAGGGTTATAAAACTCGGCTTTGGCAGCGTCTCCATTTATATAACCAGAGATGGTATTACCGGCAATAGTGCTTACTGTACCGGCAGTTGATATTTTACGAATAAGGTTATTACCTAAATCGGCCACGTAAGCGTTGCCTTGCGCGTCGAAAGAGATGCCGCGCGGGCCATAAAAGCTGGCCTCGCTTAGCGCGCCATCGGCATAACCAATCGGCGACACATTAATAGTAGCGGTAGCACCACCTGTAGTAATTGTTCTGATAGCGTTGTTATAGGTATCGCTAACATATAATAAATTATTCAGCGGGTTATAAGTTATGTTTTGCGGGCCGTTAAATAACGCGCCTGTTCCGGTGCCTTCTGTATAACCGCCGGTTGCGGACATACTACCGGCAAATGTAGTAACGGTACCTGTCGGCATAGTATTGTCAGACGGCATTGTAACTGTTAAAACATCGCTGTATCCGGTGCCTGTATCATTTATCGAATAAGCTCTGAAATAATAGGTTTTGCCGGGAGTTAAGCCCCTAAGGGTTACCGCCCAACGGGCAGCAATAGTATCGGCTACTTTAATATCAGAGGTGGTTGGTGTTTCGTTGGTCGAGCTAAAGCAGATACCGTTTTCATTAATGATATTAGCCGCTGTATTACGGCCACCAACAGTAATCGTAGTTGACGTCAGGCCGTATACAATAGGATTTATTTCGACAGTGGGTAACGCCAGGGCTGTTTTATCCTTAGTACATCCGGTAATTGATGCAATAGCAGCAATAAAAAGAAAAGTTAAAAAAGAGCTTTGTAGCGTTTTTTTCATGTGTGTAATATTCTGTTTCGTGTTTGTTCGTCCTGCTCCGCCTGCCGTATGTATTGCTGATATCAAACTACGCAGCTGCAAAGATAATTTATTACGGCTTTAAAACTA
This sequence comes from Mucilaginibacter sp., assembly GCA_036565645.1. Lineage (GTDB taxonomy): Bacteria > Bacteroidota > Bacteroidia > Sphingobacteriales > Sphingobacteriaceae > Mucilaginibacter. The sequence continues at coordinate 9,818 of DATCXS010000283.1, read as the reverse complement.
ATCTGTTATTTAAACGACTGCCAACCGAACAAATATTTTTTAAATATAATTTCATTGCCGCTTATTTGATTACCCGGCAAGGCAAACCATGCATTTTTTAACAATTATTAACATAATGTCGCCTTAAAACGCCATGTATGCCTTAGTTAGTATGGCATTTTAAAAACCAAGCTTTTAAAATGTTGTTCAATTAAACAGATACTGATCCGTTATGAAATACCGCTTTTTATTAATCGCCCTGTTTTTCTCTGCAAGGACTTTTGCCCAACATGCCCCTATGCCGCACGGCATGGTATTTGGCAGCAAGCCTATAGCTACCCAAGTTATTCAGGCTAACCGTTTAGAGGCTTTTATGGATAAAAAAGCGCGTGTCAGCGTCACTATTCGCGGGCGGGTAACAAAAGTGACTAAGTCGAAAGGCGGTTGGTTTGATATTGATGCCGGTAACGGTAAGCGCATAGCTGCTCATTTTAAAAACTACAAGGTAAATATCCCGGCAAGCCTTAAAGGCAAAAACATCATTGCCGAAGGCGTAGCCGCAAAACGATTTTTAGCCGACGACCTGCAGCATTTTGCCGGCGATACGGTATCTGGCAAAAAACAGCATAAGGAAAGAGCAAATCCGAAAAGGCGGTTAACCTTTGAGGTTAAGGGGTTAATGGTGGATTGACCCGCTAAGTCATTAAGTTAAGCGAATCACCGGCATAAAGCCCCCTTTAACCCGATAGCTATCGGGTTAAAGGGGGCTTAAACGCTTAACTTAATGACCCCCTAACCCCTAAAGAGGAAACGATGACAGATACAAAAAAGGCGATCCGTCAGCTGACGGATCGCCTTTAATATTTAAACCTATTACTCCCCCTTCAGCGGGGCAGGGTGGTTATTTACTCAAATACATTGATTTCTCTTTGTACAAATGCCTGAAATAGGGATCTTCCAGATCGGGGATGAAGCGGATAGCCTCGCCGGTTGATTTCATTTCGGGGCCCAGTTCTTTATTTACGTCAGGGAACTTATCGAAAGAAAACACCGGTTCTTTAATAGCGTAGCCTTTGGGCTTACGAACGATGTTGAAGTCTTTCAGTTTATTTACGCCCAACATTACTTTAGCCGCTATGTTGATGTAAGGCACATCGTACGCTTTAGCAATAAACGGAACCGTACGTGATGCGCGCGGGTTAGCCTCGATCACATAAACTTCCTCATTTTTGATAGCGAACTGGATATTCAGCAAGCCGATCACATTTAATGCTCTGGCGATTTTAGCGGTGTACTCTTCCATCTTTTTGATCACGCTTTCTGACAGATCAAACGGTGGCAATACAGAGTAAGAGTCGCCCGAGTGGATCCCGGCAGGCTCAATGTGTTCCATTAAGCCAATGATGTGTACATCCTCGCCGTCGCAGATCGAGTCAGACTCGGTCTCAGACGCACGATCCAGGAAATGGTCGATCAATACGCGGTTACCCGGCAGATTTTTAAGCAGGCCTACCACCGCTTTTTCCAGGTCCTCGTCATTAATTACAATGCTCATGCCCTGGCCGCCCAGTACGTAACTTGGACGCACCAGTACCGGATAACCTACCTGGTTTGCCACAACAAGTGCTTCTTCGGCACTTTCTGCAACGCCATATTTTGGATATGGAATGCCAAGCTCTTTCAACAGGTCAGAGAAACGTCCCCTGTCTTCGGCAATATCCATATTATCAAATGATGTACCGATAATGCGGATGCCGTGCTCATGCATTTTCTGCGCCATTTTCAAGGCTGTCTGGCCGCCTAATTGTACGATAACGCCGTAAGGTTTTTCCAGCTCAATGATCTCGCGCACGTGCTCCCAGAATACCGGCTCAAAGTACAGCTTGTCGGCCATATTAAAGTCGGTTGATACCGTTTCAGGGTTACAGTTAACCATGATGGCTTCGAAGCCTGATTCTTTAGCAGCTAATAAGCCATGCACACAGCTATAGTCAAACTCAATACCCTGACCAATACGGTTAGGGCCCGAGCCTAATACAATGATTTTTTTCTTGTCCGATACGATCGACTCATTCTCGCCCTCGTAAGTTGAGTAGTAGTACGGTGTTTTAGCAGGAAACTCGGCTGCGCAGGTATCAACCATTTTGTACACGCGTTTTATACCCAGCTCCTTACGTTTCTGATAAACATCCTCTTCGGTAGTGTCATTATGCAGAATGTAAGCAATCTGCGCATCAGAGAAACCTTTCTGTTTCAATGTGTATAAGAAATCCACAGGGATGTTATTTATTGAATATCTGCGAAGCTCGATCTCCAGGTTTACAATATCCTGTATCTGGTTCAGGAACCAGCGGTCAATCTTGGTAGCTTTACGTACCGACTCAATGGGTACACCCAGGCTCAACGCATCATAAATATGGAACAACCTGTCCCAGCTTGGGTTTTCCAGGCTGTGCATGATCTCGTCCAGATTACGGCTTTGCCTGCCATCGGCACCTAAGCCGGCGCGACCAATTTCCAGGCTCTGACACGCTTTTTGCAGCGCCTCGATAAAGCTGCGGCCAATGCCCATAACTTCGCCTACCGATTTCATTTGCAGACCCAACTCGCGGTTAGCGCCTTTAAATTTATCAAAGTTCCAGCGTGGTATTTTAACAATCACGTAGTCCAGTGTAGGCTCAAAATAAGCTGATGTGGTTTTAGTGATCTGATTTTCAATTTCGTCAAGGTTATAACCTATGGCCAGTTTAGCAGCAATTTTAGCAATGGGGTAACCGGTTGCTTTTGATGCCAGTGCCGACGAACGCGATACACGCGGGTTGATCTCAATAGCAATGATTTCCTCATTTTCCGGGTTAACCGAGAACTGCACATTACAACCGCCCGCGAAATTGCCAATGGCGCGCATCATCTTAATAGCATGGTTACGCATCTCCTGGTAGCAACGGTCGCTCAGGGTCATGGCCGGGGCCACAGTTATCGAGTCGCCGGTATGGATACCCATTGGGTCAAAGTTCTCGATAGAGCAGATAATGATCACGTTGTCATTATTATCGCGCAGCAACTCTAATTCATATTCTTTCCAGCCCAGTACTGCCTGCTCCACCAAAACCTCGTGGGTTGGCGACGCCTGCAGGCCGCGACTTAATGCTACGTCAAAATCTTCTTTTTTATGGACAAAACCTGCGCCTTTCCCCCCCAGCGTGTAGCTTGGGCGAATTACCAGCGGGAACCCAATTTCCTGCGCGCCTTCTTTACCTTCCAAAAAAGAATTGGCAATTTTTGATTTGGCCACGCCTACGCCAATCTCAACCATCAGCTGGCGAAATGCTTCGCGATTTTCGGTTTTCTCAATGGCGGCAATATCAACACCTACTATGCGTACACCATATTTTTCCCAAATGCCGCGTTCATCAGCCTCGATACAAAGATTTAATGCAGTTTGGCCGCCCATAGTAGGCAATACAGCGTCAATCTTTTGTTCGTTCAATATCTGTTCAATGCTTTCGCAGGTAAGCGGCAACAGGTATACATGGTCGGCAATAACATTGTCCGTCATGATAGTTGCCGGGTTGCTGTTGATGATAGATACCGTAATGCCCTCGTCTTTAAGGGATAAAGCCGCTTGCGAACCGGCGTAATCAAACTCGCAGGCCTGACCAATAATAATAGGACCAGAACCGATAATCAGGATGTGTTTAATGGAGGTGTCTTTTGGCATAGTCTTTTTTTAGTCTTGAGTCTTGAGCCCAAAGTCTTGAGTTCTGAGTCTTACGTCTTGAGTCTTAAGCCTGCCCAAGAACTGACTACCGGGCTATTGACTATCGACTTTGGACTGTGGACTATCGACTATCGACTATGAACTGTAAATACTATGCGCTGTTAGCAGGTTTTTCCGACCCCAGCGTCGGGGTGCAAAGATAGAATTAATATAGCTATTTTTTGCCCTTTTTTTCAAAAAGTGTGTTTGATTTTAAAAAGCTTATTTGCAATGCTGCCAAAAATAAAAATGCCCGGCAATTGCTGTGGGGATAAACTTGTTTTTTCAAGCCGATCCGGAAAGCAGTTACCGGGCTGTATTTCGAGCTTTTTATTGAAAGTAGTTTTGGATAAATGCGTGAGCTTGCAGGTCCTCTGAAGAGGTAGCCCCGATCCAGATAGTATAAATTTTACCCGCTTGTGGATTAATATCTATAGTTACGGGATCTTTAACAGAAAGCGCCGTAGCTGTAAATTTGGTACCCGGATCAACATCAAAATATTGCGATGCCGTTGCAAACACAAGCGACTGAAACAAATTGCTGCCACCGGCAATATCCATTTTGAATGAGGTAATTGAATAATTATCCACATTTACAAAGCGCACCCTGGCTTTTCCTTCAGGCGGCGCGGTCATATCGTCTTTTATGCCACCGGCAACCAGTATATGGTCAAAATCCTGGAAAAAGAACACTGTTGAATATTCTCCTATAGTTGTCCCGTAGGTGAAAAGAATATTGGCATTGGTGGTCCCGGTATTGCTTATAGCAACATTGCTAAGGCCCGCAGTATAATCAATATATGGCGATTGGTTACCCTCTGTTAGCTTGGCGCCATAAACCAACGCGTTATTAACGTAAACATCCTGGGTATAAGAATTTTGGATGGCATTTACAAACCGCACATGCGTAGTGCCGGTTACTTCATTCTTCTTTTTAACACAAGCGCTGAATAATACAGTGGCGCCTAAACAAACAAAAAGTAGCTTTTTCATCATATAGTTTTATAGATGGCCGATTATAAATTGGTTTGCAGCCAAAACGCTAAATTATAGATTAAATTATTAGCCGCAGAATAATTTAACATCCCTTAACAATCAAAAATCTATAAATCGCCACAATAATAATGTCCCTATGCTACTGAATAAATCAAGCCTTATTTTAAAAGCTTATTATCCGGATCAGGAAAAACCAATAAGGGTTGGTAACTGCGCGCCTCGTCCATCTCCATGTGCGCGTATGACATAATGATCACAATGTCGCCCACCTGCGCTAACCTGGCGGCTGCGCCGTTTAAGCATACGGTACCGCTGCCGCGCTCGCCTTTAATCACATAGGTTTCAAAACGGGCACCGTTATTATTGTTTACAATATTCACCTTCTCATTGGCAATTATGTTTGCCGCATCCATCAAATCTTCATCAATAGTTATACTACCAACGTAGTTTAACTCGGCCTGGGTAACCCTGGCGCGATGAATTTTTGATTTTAATACTTCAATAATCATGGTGCAAAATTAGTGGTTTTAGTTATTAAAGAGCAAAGATTGAAGATTAGTTGACTTTGGGATGTTAAAGATTAACTCTTGAAGATTAAAGATTGGTTTAAAAAGGTATCACCATAAGCCTGTCGATGTCTTGCCTGCCGGCAATCTTTAATAACTAATCTCTAATAATCACATTATCTATCAAACGTGTTTTACCAACCGTTGCAGCTACTAGGGCAACAACCCTTTTAGTATTTTTGTTAGCCGGCAGCAGTGTTTCGCCATCGGCAATTTCAAAGTAGCCGGGTATAACACCGGGCTCGGCAGCTATATCGTTTTCGGCCTGTTGTTTTAACTGATCTATTTTCTGAGGGTCGAAGTTTCGCTTTACCTTATTTAAGGTTTTTGACAGGATAAGCGCGTGTTGACGGTCATCTGTGGTCAAATGTATATTTCTCGAACTCAAGGCCAGGCCGTCGGTATCGCGGGCAATGGGGCTCATTACCAATTTAACCGGCATATTAAGCCTTTCAATCATACGGCTTATTACCAAAAACTGCTGGTAATCTTTCTGTCCAAACAAGGCTATGTCCGGCCTGATAATATCAAACAGTTTATATACTACCTGTGTGACACCCTGGTAATGGCCGGGCCTGGATTTTCCTTCTAATAAACCCTCAAGTTCGCCAATGTCTAAATGCCAATTTTCATTGTCGGCATACATTTCAGAAACTTCAGGATTAAATAATACGTCGCAGCTAACGGATTCCAGTTTTTTTATGTCATCCTGTATCGGGCGCGGGTAAATCTCAAGATCTTTAGGGTCATTAAACTGCGTGGGGTTAACAAAAATACTGCATACCACCACATTACCCAAGGCCTTTGCCTGCTGTATCAGCGACAGGTGGCCCTGGTGCAGGGCGCCCATAGTAGGCACAAAGGTTATAACAGCACCGGTAGCTTTTAAACCTGCCAGATATTGCTGCAAGGCGGCCTTTTTAGCGAATTTTTCCAATATTATGTATTACCAAAAGTGGGCGAAGTTGCATAAATGATACAAAAATACCAAAACTACTTGCATAATTGGTTGATACTTCATATATAATGCTTATATTTGCACACTCAAATTTTTTGAGCCGTTACATAATTTAATTCTGATTTGGAGATGGGTAAATCTAAGCTTTTGTTTATAACTCATGAAATGTCACCTTTCCTTGAACTCTCTAAAATTTCTGAAATAACACGCCAGCTGCCGCAGGCGATGCAGGAAAAAGGTTACGAAATACGTATCCTGATGCCCCGTTTCGGAAATATTAATGAACGCAGGAACAGACTTCATGAAGTGATCAGGCTATCGGGCATGAATATTATTATTAATGATAACGATAATCCGCTGATCATAAAAGTTGCATCTATACCGGCCGCACGCATGCAGGTATATTTTTTGGATAATGAAGAGTATTTTCAACGAAAACAGGTTTTTGAGGATAAGGATGGCAAATTCTACGCTGATAACGACGAGCGCATGATCTTCTTTTGCAAAGGAGCATTGGAAACAGTGAAGAAGCTGGGATGGGCACCGGATATCATCCACTGCCACGGCTGGATGAGCGCATTAGTACCTGCTTATTTAAGAACAACTTATAAAGACGATCCAACCTTTAAGCATTCAAAAATAGTTTACTCTATTTACGAAAATGATTTTAAAGGCGCGTTAAATGCCGATTTTGCGCAAAAAGCGGTTATGGGCAACATGACCGAAAAACATACCGACCCATACAAAGCGGGCACTAACACTGCTTTATATGAGGGCGCTATTCAATACAGCGACGCCATTGTACTGGCTGGCGAGAATATCGATGAGGATGTGTTAAATAATGTTAAAAACAGCCAAAAATCGGTTCTGGAATTTAATTCTACTGCAGATTTCGAAAATTATTACAATTTTTACGACGAAATTGCCACTGAGGAATTGGCTAACGTTGTATAAGCATTGAGAGATCGATAATATGAAATTTATAAGATTAGACTTATTAACCTTGTTGATAAGTCTTTTTATTTTGAACGGGTGCAAAAACCAGGATACAATTGGCTTAGGTGTTATTTCATCAAACCAAATTCAAGGTAACCTGATAGACACGTCAACCATTGTGGTTAACACCATCCGCGAAGACAGCATTGTAACCAACGGACTTTCGCAAACCCCGCTGGGATATTTTAAAGACCCGGTATTCGGAACAACCGAGTCAAACCTGGTAATAGATCTTAACCTGCCGGGCAAAAGCGCCTATACTTTGCCATACGGCAGCATTGCGCTTGACTCGGCTGTATTAGTATTACGCTATTCACCTAATGCTTTCTTTGGCGACTCTATTGCATCACGATATAAAGCCAATGTATATCAGCTTGGCGAGCGTATGTACGCCGGTCAAAACTATTACAGCAATAAAACCTGGGCGGTTGATAGGTCCACCTTATTGGGCACCAAGTCGTTCTTTTCAAGAACTGCTGACAGCATTAAGGTAATATCGCCGATAGCCGGGGGGCCTGATACTGCTGCAAAAGTGCCGCCGCAATTGCGCATACCCATCAGCACAGCCTTTGTTAACCAGATACTTTTTAATGCCCCTGCGGTTCAGCTGGGCTCAAACCTGGTGTTCAGAAATAATGTCAAAGGTTTATATGTTACCCTGTCTCAGGATCAATCCGGTCCGGGGGGTACATTTATGTTTGCTTTAGACTCGGCAGCAATACAAATTTATTACAGAAACACTAACGGAACCGTTATTGACACCACGGTATTAACCTTGCCAAGCACTATGCACGCAGCCGAGGTTAAACATGTGCACTCTGCCGCTATAAACGCGGCACTTGCCGATAAAAGTAACAGCAAAACATTTTATTTACAGAGCCTGGGCGGATTAAAGAGCCGCATAAGCTTTCCATACCTTAAAAATATAGTTAAAACGGTGGGCAGCGACGTGGTTATTAACCGCGCCGAATTGATTGTATCCGCTGCGCCCGGCTCAACTATACCCTTTGCACCGTTACCTAAATTAGGCATATACCGCTGGGATATAGCTCACAGACCAATACTTATACAAGATCAGGCCCAGGGCGACCCGCGCTATTTTGACTCGTCTACTTCTGCCGGTTTCTATATTAAACAGCAGCAAAACTATCATTTTTTGATTACCGGCTATATTCAGGACCTGATACGCGGCATAACTACAGATTACGGTACGTTTATTGCCCCTATAGTTCCTACAAATGCTATTTCTGTTGCACCAACCGCACAGGTTGACGGACGCACAGTGGCCGTGGGCTATGATACCGCATCGCCTTACCGGATCAAACTGAACTTGTTTTATACAAAAGTTGTTAGATAATAACAGCTTATCCCCTATATATTTAAAACTAAAAGCAATTAGTGTTCAAGTAACTAATTGCTTTTGTTATTATCATACAGCTGCTTATTTTTGTTAAACATTAATCAACATCATCAATCATCCTTATGTGTGGAATAGTAGGTTACATTGGCTATAGAGACGCTTATCCAATCATTATAAAAGGCCTCCATCGCCTTGAATACCGCGGTTACGACAGCGCCGGCATTGCTTTATATGATAAAGATCTTAAAGTGTATAAAAAAGCCGGGAAGGTAAGCGACCTGGAAAACTTTGTAAAAGATGTCAATCTGAAAGGCTCTATAGGCATAGGCCATACACGCTGGGCCACACACGGCGCACCAAGCGACAGAAACTCGCATCCGCATTCATCAGGCGACCGGAAATTAACTATCATCCATAACGGCATCATTGAAAATTACGCGGTTATTAAGGAAACACTATTGGCCAAAGGCCACGTTTTTAAAAGCGATACCGATACCGAAGTATTAATACATCTGGTTGAGGATATTCAGAAAGAAACCGGGTTTGACCTGTACGAGGCGGTAAGGATAACCTTAAATAAAGTTATCGGCGCTTACGCTATTGTTATTATGAGTGCCGACGAGCCTGATGTATTAATTGCTGCACGCAAAGGCAGCCCTATGGTTATCGGTGTTGGCAAAGGCGAGTATTTCATAGCATCTGATGCAACCCCGATAGTTGAATACACCAAAAATGTTATTTACCTGAATGACAATGAAATTGCCCAGATAAAACGCGACAACCTGTTGATCAAGCACATTGATAACACGGTGCACACCCCATACATCCAGGAGCTGGACATGAAGCTCGAGGCCCTTGAAAAAGGTGGCTACGATCACTTCATGCTCAAGGAGATCTATGAGCAGGCGCGGTCTATCCGCGATTGTTTACGGGGTCGTATCTATCCGTCGCAGGGCCTGGTACAACTGGGTGGTATAAAAGAATACGCCGATAAGCTAAAAAATATCGATCGTATCATCATCGTAGCCTGCGGCACCTCATGGCATGCCGGCTTGGTTGGCGAATACCTGATAGAAGAATATGCCCGTGTCCCGGTAGAGGTTGAGTATGCGTCTGAATTCAGGTATCGAAATCCTATCATCTCCTCGAAAGACCTGGTGATCGCCATATCGCAATCTGGCGAAACTGCCGATACTATGGCAG
>DATCXS010000327.1:0-2443 GCA_036565645.1 Mucilaginibacter sp. | reverse complement strand
TTCCAGGTCGAAAAACGGACATAATACAGCGCAAATCCAACAACTAAACCATCAACTTCGGCCACGTAGGCTTTCCATACCGGGCTATTGCCAAAGCCTGCACCTTCAAATTCTTCAAGCGTCACTGTCACTTCCTGCGGTGCTCTTTCGTAAATTGCCAGTTCATTAACCAGTTCCAGCAGGCGTGGACAATCTTCTTTTACGGCTACTCTTAAATGTATATTGGTCATCGTGTCATTGGTCATTTGCTTCGCGTCATTAGTTATTGGGATATTTTATGGTACAATAAAAAGCGAAAGTCCGACACCTAAATTCCGAAATCAGACATCGTTAATTATTTTTCCAATGTTTAATAACCCGGCCGCCAAAAATAGTACTGCCAACGCGAATCATGGTACTTCCTTGTTCCATAGCAATCTCATAATCTGACGACATGCCCATCGACACTACATTAAAATTATCATCCTTACGGAAAAAGCTTTGTTTAACACCGTCAAAAAAAACTTTCAGTTCGTTAAACTCGTCTTTTAATTGCTTTTCCTTATCAGTATTGGTGGCAATACCCATTAATCCGCGTATACGGATATTTTTTAACGTCGCAAACTCTTCTGAGCGCAGAAGCTCAATCGCTTCGTCGAAACCCAACCCAAACTTAGTTTCCTCGTCGGCTATATAGATCTGCAGCAGGCAATCAATCACACGGTTATTTTTTAACGCCTGTTTGTTTATCTCCTGCAAAAGTTTGAGGCTGTCAACCGATTGTATCATGGTGATAAACGCCGCTATATATTTAACCTTGTTGGTTTGCAGGTGGCCAATTTGGTGCCATTGTATATCTTTAGGCAATTGTTCTTGCTTTTCAAGCATTTCCTGAACCTGGTTCTCGCCAAACAAACGCTGACCGGCATCATAGGCTTCCTGTATTTCTGCAGCCGTTTTTGTTTTTGATACCGCAACCAGCGATACTTTTTTTGGCACAGTTTGCGTTTTTAGATGTTTGATATTATCTGCAATGCTCATTAATCCGTAATTTTGTCAATTAAACCGCTAAATTAAAGAATGCGCAAACATATTATCTTGTTTTTTTCAGCTTTGCTTTTTTTGTTTGCCTGCAATGATGATAAGGATACAAAAGGTGTCCTTGGCCGTGACGATATGGTAAACCTGCTGGTTGATGTACACTTGGTTGACGGCAGCCTCACCAATCAGCCAAACGGCGATAGTTTATACCTTAACGGAACCGGCAGATACTTTTATGTTTTTAAACAGCACCATACCGATTCGGCACAGTTTAAAAAAAGCGTAGCCTATTATGTTAAGCATCCCGACGTGATGATAACGATGTACGACGATGTAGCCAGGATCTTACAAGCTAAGTTAGACTCGATCAATGCCCTTGTTGCCCAGGATAATGAAATAAAGCGCAAACGCATGGAAAAGCAGCAAAAACAAGCGCAAAAGGCCAGGCGGGATTCATCGTCTGCCAGGATGAAACAGGACAGGGATAAAATACAGCTGGATATGATTGACAAAGAAAGACGCATGAGAATGAGCAGGCCTTTGCCCAAAGGTAAACCTAATCCAGGACTGAAAAATTTCCGAAAGGGACTATAAAGGAATGATCTACCCTGAAAATAGCAGCGACAAGCTGGGATTTACCGAAATAAAAGAATTAATAAAAGCACATTGCCTGAGCGTAATGGGTCAGCAGATGGTTGACCGGATACAGGTGATGAGTAATTTTGATCTGATCAGTAAATTTTTAAGCCAGGCTCATGAGTTTAAAAACATCCTGCAAAATGATGCTGCGCTCCCTATAACACATTTTTATGATATCAAGGCATTGGCCAACAAGGCTCGCCTGGAAGGTGCTTTTTTATCCGAGGAAGAATTTTTCCAGGTATATGCATCGCTCACTACCGTTTTTGCGGTAATAGCTTACTTTAACGAACGCGAGGGACAATATCCAAACCTTGAAGCGCTGTTTGAGCATCTGCCAATTGAAAAGATAATCATCCGCAAAATTGAACAGGTGATTGATGCTAAGGGAAAGATCAAACCTAATGCCTCGCGCCAACTGGCAGAAATATCGTCGGGTATAGCCAAAGCCGAACAGGAGGCACGGCGCAAAATTGACCAGATATTTAAAAGCGCGACAGCCAATGGCTGGACGGCGGACGGGGCACTCACCGTGCGCGATGGTCGCTTATGTATCCCCGTGCTGGCTGAAAATAAACGCAAGCTAAAAGGTTTTGTACATGATGAATCGGCGTCGGGGCAAACCGTGTATGTCGAGCCTGAAGATGTTTTTACGCTCAATAACCGTATTCGCGATCTGGAATTTGAGCGTCGCCGCGAAATTGTTAAAATTTTAACAAACCTCACAGATGAATTACGGCCCTATGTGCCACTTTTGCTGTCGTATCATAGTTTGCTTACGAAG
>DATCXS010000348.1:0-3710 GCA_036565645.1 Mucilaginibacter sp. | reverse complement strand
AGGTGCTTCTTCGGTAGCTTCAGCAGCCGGAGCTTCTTCAGTAACCTCAGCAGCAGGTGCTTCGTCAGCCTCAGCAACTGGAGCTTCTTCAACTTCGTCTGCCGGAGGTGTGTTTTTAGCAGCAATAGCGGCAGCTTTTTCTTCTTTTTTCTTAGCCTCGGCATCTAAAGCAGCTTTACGTGCAGCTTGTTTGGTAGAAGATAAATCAGCTTTTTTACCGGTAATTTTATTGTCTTTTTGCTCTAACCACTGCGTGAATTTAGCGTCAGCTTGTTCTTGAGTTAAAGCGCCTTTTTTAACACCACCTTGTAAGTGTTTTTTGTACATTACACCTTTGTAAGAAAGGATAGCACGACAAGTGTCTGTAGGCTGGGCGCCATTGTCAACCCAGGTAAAGGTTTTGTCGAAATTAATGTCAATGGTAGCAGGATTAGTGTTTGGGTTGTAAGAACCTAAACGCTCGATAAAACGACCATCACGTGGTGCACGAGAGTCTGCTACTACGATGTAATAAAAAGGTTTGCCCTTTTTACCATGTCTTTGCAATCTGATTTTAGTTGCCATTTTTAATTTTAATTATGTGTTCAACATTCCCCCGGAGTTTCTTTCAGCGGGGACGCAAAGGTAGGAATTTAATTCAAAATAAAAAATTCAAAATTCAAAAGGCTTTCCGGCGTAAATATCTGAAATTTACCGCCATGAATAAGTTAAGCATAGCTATTGATATGGACGAGGTTATTGCCGACCCCATTGATAAATTTATAACCATTTACCAGCAGGAACACGGATACAACTACACGCTCGACCAAATGCACGGAAAGGAGTTTCGTGAACTATTGCCGCCCGAACTTGACCATACTCTGCGCGAATACATTAACCGCAAAGGTTTTTTCCGCGACCTGAAAGTGATACCTGATAGCCAGCAAGTCATCTCCGAATTGAACAAGAAGTATGAAGTATTTATTGTTTCAGCAGCTACTGAGTTCCCCAACTCCTTAGAAGATAAACAAGCCTGGTTGGGCGATTATTTCCCGTTTATTGAGTGGACCAATATAGTTTTCTGCGGATATAAGATCGTTAATACGGACATTATGATAGACGACCGCACCAAAAACTTTACCCGTTTTGACGGACGCAAGCTACTGTTCAGTTCGCCGCATAACCTGCTGCTTACCGGGTATGAGCGCGTAAATAATTGGAAAGAAGTAGCCGAAAAGTTGTTGTAGTTCTTGAGCCTAAACTACAGCGACAACATCTCCACAATGCGCGTAAACTCCGCATCTACCTCACGGTGGTGTTTCACTGATTGGCCAAACGGCGTGTAAGCAATATTGCTGTGGATTAAGCCTACCATTTCGCCGGTATGGCCATCTCTTAAAGCTTCAACAGCGGCAACACCTAACCGGCTGGCCAGTACACGATCCATACAGGTGGGTTTGCCACCGCGTTGGATGTGCCCCAATATAGATACCCGGGTGTCGTAATGCGGAAACTTTTCCATGATGGCTTTACCTATCTCAAATGCGCCGCCCGGCTCGTCGCCTTCGGCAACCATAACTATTTTTGAAGTCTTGTCTTTGCGGCCCCTTTGCAAACGCTCAAACAGTGCATTAATATCCGATTTAGTTTCAGGGACCAAAACAGCCTCGGCGCCTACACCCATGCCGGTACGCAGGGCAATCATGCCCGAGTCGCGGCCCATTACCTCAACAATAAACAAACGGTCGTGCGATTCGGCAGTTTCGCGGATCTTGTCAACCGCCTCAATAACAGTATTGATAGCCGTGTCATAGCCAATGGTAAAGTCAGACCCGCGCAAATCATTATCAATTGTACATGGTACGCCGATAATTTTAATGTCTTTATATTCGTCGCCAAACTCGCGCACGCCTTTAAGGGTGCCATTACCACCCAAGGCTACCAGCGCTTCTATGCCGTTTTTCTTTAATTGTTCATAAGCTTTCCGGCGACCTTCGGCATTCTTGAAATCTTCGCTGCGGCCGGTTTTTAATAAAGTACCGCCACGCTGAATAATGTTTGATACCGACTTGGTATTCATCTCATAAATATCGCCGTTTATCATCCCTTCAAAACCACGACGTATTCCTGCAACTTCAATATCATAAAAAATTGCAGTACGTACCACTGCCCTGATGGCGGCATTCATTCCGGGAGAGTCGCTGCCTGACGTAAAAAGTCCTATCTTCTTAATCGAAATCATTATAATAAATAGCAGATTTTTGATTTATACCTGATTAACGGCAAATGTTAAAGAACATGCCCGTTTGCGCCGCAAATTTACGTTATTTTTTGGCTTGTTGCGCACTTTGATAAGCGGTAATTCCGCTTTCAAGAAAATTCAGGTATTGGTCGACATGATAATTGGCCGGAGACGGCGGAATAGCTACACCGTTTTTATCGGTCAGCATATTGCCGTCGCTATCCAGTAATACATAGAAGGGCTGCGAGTTAGCATTAAAGCGCGATGCTTCCAAATCGCTCCACTTACCGCCCAGCGTGGTGATCTTTTTACCGCTGTAAGTAGAGACAAATTGCTCGGAAGGTTCAAGCGCCGCTTTGTCATCAACTACTAATTGTAGTAGCACATAATCATTTTTAAGATGGTTGAAAACACGCGGATCGGTCCAGACATCGGCTTCCATTTGTCGGCAGTTTACGCAGTTAAAACCCGTAAAATCTATCATAATTGGTTTATGCAATTCTTTGGATACTTGTAAGGCCTGGTCATAATCATACCAGGCATCCAGCCCGCGGGTTGCAATGCGGGTGTAGTTAGCGGCATATTTTTTCACCAGGGATGATGTCTTTGCCGGAGCGCCGTTGCCATTGCCGCCCGGTTCTTGCGACAAATCAAAATCCTGGGTTGCCATTGGCGGCAGGAAAGCGCTTAAAGGTTTCAATGGCGCGCCCCATAAGCCGGGGATCATATAAATGGTAAACGCAAAAACCAGTATCGCCATAAAAAAGCGCGGAACGGAAACAAAATCCACATCACTGTCATGCGAAAATTTGATTTTTCCTAATAGATATAGGCCCAACAGAATGCCGAGGGCTATCCATATCGACAAGAAAATATCGCGGTTAAACCAGTTCCAGTGGTAAGCAAGGTCAACGTTCGACAAAAACTTCAGCGCAAAGGCAATCTCTAAAAAGCCTAAACAAACTTTCACTGTGTTTAACCAACCACCTGATTTTGGCAGCGATTTTAATGCTGATGGGAACAGTGCAAATGCCGTAAACGGCAAAGCCAAAGCTGCCGAGAAACCCAGCATACCAACAGCAGGGCCAAGCCTGTCGCCTTTTGATGCGGCCTCAACCAACAATGTACCAATGATAGGCCCGGTACAGGAGAAGGAAACTACCACCAGAGTTGCAGCCATGAAGAAGATCCCGGCTATGCCGCCTTTGTCGGCATTGGCGTCCAGTTTATTGCCTAATGAGCTTGGCAGCGTGATCTCGAACGCACCCAGAAAGGATATGCCGAAAACCACCAGCAGCAGGAAAAAGAAAATATTGAATATGCCATTAGTTGCCAGGGCATTCAAAGCGTCAGAGCCAAATAGCCCTGAAATGATTAGCCCCAGGCCAACATAAATAATAATTATCGATAGCCCATAAAGCAACGACTGCATAATCCCCTTAGCCCTTGAGCCTGCCTTTTTGGTAAAAAAGCTCACCGTTAATGGCAG
>DATCXS010000324.1:0-2922 GCA_036565645.1 Mucilaginibacter sp. | reverse complement strand
GTTAAAGTTCCATTGCGGTATTTCGGCATCTAAATTTTTTCGGGCCTGGGCAATGCTGGTAAATGAGGTACCGACTTTGATGCGGATAACCTCGCCTTTCTTTACTTTAAAACCGGCATAAGCACCAATATCTTTTTTATCAGCGATGCTGTCTGCCTGCGAATGCTCCCCCCCGGCAAAAGTGCCGCCGTTTAACCGCTGCTTTTCAAATCGCACCACAAAATAACCGTTGAAACCGGCAGGCTTGCCGCTGCCTGTGTAAATGCGGTAAGCTGGATTATAGCCCGATATTTCATTAGCTGCGCGATTGACAAACACCTGCGCCTTTCCCTTATCGCTATTGGGCGAAACCAGCAGATAAAGACTGTCATCCGCAGCTGCGGTAAACTGCATGATAGCGCAACGGGCGGTGGCGGTGATCTCTGTTCTCAATTGATTGTCCGTAAAAGTTACCCGGTAATAGTCCGGGCGGGTCAGCTCATCAGCGTGCGAAAAAGCGGCGGTGGTTTCGGTAGTAGCTGTGCGCAACTTACCGGTAACAGGCATAATGGTAAAACTGCCATAATCGGGCACACACGAGCCGCTAAGCCAGTGCGTGCCTCTAAAACCGCTTATTTTGTCGTCGCGATAGATATAGGGTGGTATGCATTTAATTTCCAGTCGCCGGGTTTGTGGCACCCATTGTGTCATGCCGAAGGGTACGCATACTTCGGGTATAGTATTAGCCTGCAACTCTGTGCCTCCGCCGTGTCTGGCTGCCGATAAAGTGGTGCTCGGCGCCGTACCTACGTATGGATCAACATATTGCAGCAGGCTTTTACGTTGGGCAAATGAGTTACCCACAACCATAAGGAGTACGATTATTACAAACGCTCTACGCATACTGATGTTAAGTTTATTTAAAAAACACAGCGGTTTTGCCGTATTATTGGTTTATTAAAGCCAAACATAAAAAGTTTATCTTGTATATACAAGTAAATGCCGAAGGTTTTTAACCCGCTGTATGCGTTGCGTTAAAGTAACATTTATTACATTTGTAATTGATGTGCCTAAATCCATGAGTAAGAAAGAAGTAATTCATCTTTATAAAAAGATCATTGACGACCTGAAATCTTTAATAGAAAAAGGGGAGTACAAAAAAGACGATCTGCTGCCGTCGGAAAACGAGCTTTGCAAAAAGTACGATACTACACGTGTAACTATCAGGCAGGCGTTATCGGCGCTGGCTAACATGGGTTACATTACCCGTAAGCACGGCAAGGGCAGCATTGTGTCCGAACCTAAAAGCGGCTTGGGGATACTATCCTTAAACGGGGTTACGGCCGGCATCGGCGACCGCAAGCTGACTACCACTATCATGGAAAAGCCCATAAAAAAAGCCTGGCCAAATGATTTCTTTTTTGAATTGGATGAAGAGGAGCTGAATGCCGGCTGCATCTTTTTTTCACGTTTAAGATACATCAATAATACGCCGGTTTTGTACGAGGAAACACATATCACCAATATCGATCTGCCGCATTTTTCATCACGAAGTTTAGAGAACCGCTCGCTGTTTAAGATCCTGAAAGAGCATTATAAGATTGAAATAAAAGAGGGCGAGCAAAAGATATGGGCTATCCATGCCGACAAAAACATCAGCCTGTTATTAAATATAAAGCCAACCCACCCGGTGGTACACATGAAACGTCGCCTGCAAACCAATAACAAGAGTGTACGTATTTACTCGTCTTTGTATTGCAACACCGAAGAAAATTTCCTGCAGGATAGCTTTTAGTCAAGCTGATCTATACGCACCCAGTCCATACCGGCGGCAATGGCCGATTGCACACCAGGGTCGCCGTCTTCAAACACCAGGCAATCTTTTGGTTCTACGCCTAACTTTATAGCTGCGGCCAGGAACGGGTCAGGGTAAGGTTTACCATGCGGGGTTTCGCCGGCACAAACCAACGTCTCCACCAGATCAGTAATACCCAAAACGTTTAACGTTTTCTCAACCGCTTCGCGCGATCCCCCTGAAACTACGGCAATCCTTACTTTACCATAATGGGCTTTCAGATGCTCAACCACATGCTCAACCGGGGTTATCTTGGCAATGTATTCGTCGTGATATAATTTCTGGCGAATCTCAGCAAACTTTTCAGGATCCATGTTTGAACCATAACGTTTGTTGATCTCTTTAACCACAGCAGGTACCGGCCAGCCGGCCAGTTCGTCAATAATATCCCCGGTGATGGTTACCCCCTGGTCGGCGGCTACTTTGATGTAGGTGAGGGCGTGAGCCTTCATATTGTCGGCAAGGGTGCCGTCGCAGTCGTATAAAAATGCTTTGTAGCCTTTGTCGCTACGTTCTAACAGTTTTTCGTATTTAGTAGGTGATGTGATTTCCATAGGCCGCAAAGGTAAGGAAACGGGTTATGGTTTTATAAGGAGATTTATAGAGACGCGCCGCATCGCGTCTTTACTTGGTTGTTACATCAGGGCCTCTGCCATTTTCAAATGCAGGTTTGCTCCAAAATGCTCAGCACCCATCGCCAACACTTCTTTAAAAGCCTGTGTAGCTTTTTCATATTGTTCCAGGCCTAAATACCCCAAGCCCTGTATGTAAAGGCAATGCGCCTTATTGCGAAGGTTCAAGTCATCATCAAAGATGAGCAGGTTTGGCAACGACACCGCGAAGTAGTCTATCTTCACCTCGTCATCTAAATGCTTTTGGCCAAACTTAACCAGTTTATTGAAGATCTGCTTTGCTCTGTCTTCGTCGCCTAATTTGTTCCAGGCCAAGCCCTGATAAAAAATCTTGTCGGGCTGCTGGTCGTTATAAAATATAGCTGCCGACGGCTCGTCCAACCCCTCCGTCGCTTTGCGAAAAAACCATTGGGCTTGTTCTTTGACATTCAGGCCCTCATTGGCGCAGCCTAGCCA
>DATCXS010000465.1:0-3313 GCA_036565645.1 Mucilaginibacter sp. | reverse complement strand
GCATCGGGAATTGTCCCATCTGCAGCAACTTTTGATCTGACAAATTGAATCAATAAACTGGTTTCATCCGAAAGTTTAGCAGTTAAAGCGCCCAAAGTAAGCAGGAGCGAGGCATGCGCATACTCGCCACCTAAAGAGGCGGTGATCAGCGCAACAGGCTTATCAACCAAACTACTGCTTGATACCAGCCAGTCCAACATGTTTTTGAGCGAGCCGGGCACACCGAAAGCGTATTCAGGTGTGCAAATAATAAAGCCGTCGGCTTCAGTTAATAGTCGACGCAGGGAAGTTACAGGCGCAGGCGGAGTTTCCATGTCCAACCCCGGGTCGAATGGGGGAATATTCGCCAGGTCGGCATAAATGGTGTATTTGGTATCAGGCGGTGTTAAAGTGCCCAGGTATTCTAAGATAGCATGATTGGACGAGCCCCGGCGTAAGCTACCCGATATGGCTATGATATTTTTCATGAGTTTACAAGCGCAAGTTATTACTAATTACATAAAAATATATATGTAATTGCAAATGCTGCAGGGCTCCGGAGAGCCGGCGGTACATGGATGAAATATCCTCACAAGATTGCAAATTAGCTGTTCCACCAAAGTGTTCCACTTCATTTGGTTGAAAAAGGAGATGATATATTTAATATGCTGATATACAAATGTTTAAATGTGTTAACCTAAAGTATTTGTACTGTTCCAAAGTGTTTCACTCATTTTTGTTAAATCGCTTATTTTAAGGCCGTTATCTTGGTAAAGTGTTTCAAGTGTTCCAAAGTGTTTCACTATTTAGCGGAACAGTAAGGTATGCCACATCTAATGTCAATATAGTGACCAAAGGCTATTGGCAGGCATTGCTTTTAATCCTATTTTTGTGCTTCATTTTAATTCGATGTCTGAAAATTTAGAACACGTTAAATGCCTGATCATTGGTTCAGGTCCTGCCGGATACACTGCGGCCATCTACGCATCACGTGCCGATCTGAAACCTGTAATGTATACCGGTATGCTGGCCGGCGGTCAACTAACCCAAACTACTGATGTAGAGAACTTCCCGGGCTATCCTGAAGGAATTATGGGCCCCGAAATGATGGAAGATTTCCGCAAACAAGCCGAGCGACTGGGTACTGATATCCGTTTTGGTTATGTAAGCGCTGTCGACTTTTCAAGTCTGCCGCACAAAGTGGTGGTTGATGATATCAAAACTATCCTGGCCGATACCGTAATTATATCAACAGGTGCCTCGGCAAAATGGCTCGGCCTGGAGTCTGAACAAAAGTACAGCGGCTTTGGTGTATCAGCCTGCGCAGTTTGTGATGGGTTCTTTTTCAAAGGTCAGGATGTTGCCATAGTAGGAGCCGGCGATACCGCTGCCGAGGAAGCTACCTATCTGGCTAAACTGTGCAAAAAGGTTTATATGATTGTGCGTCGCGACGAGTTCAGGGCTTCAAAAGCAATGGTGCACCGCGTGTTGAATACCCCGAATATCGAGATCCTCCACAATACCGAAACCAAAGAGATATTAGGCGACGGCCAAAGCGTAAACGCAGTAAAGGTCATTAACAATAAAACAAACGAAGAACGAAACCTGGATGTTACAGGTTTCTTCGTGGCCATTGGTCACCAACCCAATACCGAAATATTTAAAGGCTGGATAGATATGGACGAGACCGGTTATATCATCACCAAACCAGGTTCAACCCAAACCAATGTTGAAGGTGTGTTCTGCTGCGGTGATGCGCAGGATCACATTTACCGTCAGGCAGTTACTGCTGCCGGTACAGGCTGTATGGCCGCTATCGATGCCGAGCGCTACCTGGCTGCCAAAGAGCATGTGGTGACGGCATAATATTTCATCACTAAACAAATATAAAAGGTTGTCTATACAGGCAGCCTTTTTTTGTGGTACATTTTTTACAAGATACACTGTATTTTATTTTTAAAATCTGTTAACTTCACCATCTTTAAAATTATTGACCAATCTATAATTATGTATAAAAAAATCATTCTGTCGGTTGCTGCTGTGGGCTTTACTATAGCCACACAGGCTCAAGACTTAAATCCAAACCTGGGCATTATTCCGGCGCCGGTATCTGTCAAGAAAACATCGGGAAGTTTTGTATTGAGCAGGGAGACTACCTTCCTGGCCGATTCAGTGAACAACAAAGCAGTTGTTTTTTTTGCTGATTATTTAAAAAACAGCGCTATGCTGCACATCCCTGTTAAGCAAAACAGCGGACAAACCGTGAGTAACAGCATTGTGCTAACCAGCGCGGGTACTGATGGTCTTCCTGCCGAAGGTTACCGTTTGACAATAACGCCAACTAACGTCACCATTGCCGCTAAAGGCGCCGGTATATTTTATGGCATACAGACTCTAATACAATTAATTCCGGCTGATAAAGGCGCAACGGCTAAATTACCTTGTGTACAAATTGAAGATTATCCACGTTTTGGCTATCGTGGCTTAATGCTGGATGTTTGCCGCCATTTCTTTACCGCACAGTTTGTTAAAAAATACATCGACCTGATGGCCGCTTACAAATTCAATACCTTTCACTGGCATTTAACCGACGATCAGGGGTGGCGTATTGAAATTAAGAAATATCCAAAGCTCACTCAGATAGGTAGTCATCGCCCGGCAACCCTTATTGGTAATTATCACGATCGTACTCCTCAGCAATTCGATGATACGCCGGTTGACGGCTATTATACCCAGGATGAGATTCGCGATATCATAAAATACGCTGCGGACAGATATATCACTATCGTTCCTGAAATTGAAATGCCGGGTCATGCTATGGCAGCATTAGCCTCATATCCTGAATTGGGTTGTGAGCCGGGTTCTGGGTATCAGGTACAAAGTACCTGGGGCGTTTTCAAAAATGTGTATTGCCCTTCAGAAAAAACATTTGCTTTCCTGGAGGATGTACTGACAGAAGTGATTGATCTTTTTCCAAGCAAATACATCCACATAGGTGGCGATGAAGCGCCAAAGGATGCCTGGAAAGAATCAGCTTTTTGCCAAAAGCTCATTAAAAAGCTGAAACTAAAAGACGAGCGTGGCTTGCAAAGCTATTTCATACAACGTATCGAGAAATTTGTAAACTCAAAAGGCCGGAGCATTATTGGCTGGGATGAAATACTGGAAGGCGGCCTTGCACCAAATGCTACGGTAATGAGCTGGAGGGGCGAGCAGGGTGGTATTGAAGCGGCAAAGCAAAACCATGATGTAATTATGACGCCGAGCAGCAACGGTTTATACCTCGATCATGCACAAGGTAAGCTCAGCACTGAGCCATTAAGCATCGGCGGGG
>DATCXS010000421.1:0-9993 GCA_036565645.1 Mucilaginibacter sp. | reverse complement strand
GTTAAAGCGGGTGTCAACTATCAATGCTTTTTTGTTGATGTTTTTACCCAACACCTTGTCGAAAGTAACGCGATAACTTGCTTCGTTCATACTTTGTACGTGTACGTAACCAACCTGGCCATGCGACAAACTATCAGTCAGGTGTTCCATTTTGCGCACCCAGCGGTCATATAGTAAACCGTTTTCTGCACCGGCGCTGATAGGCTTAACAGTTTCATTGTAAGTGGTTTTGGTAGCAGGATTATGGAAAGTAACCAGCGTATATTTACCGGTTTTACTGTTTAGCAATTCAGACCAATCCTCATCAGCTGTAATAGCATTTCCATCAATCTTGTCAATCACATCACCGGGTTTCATTTTGGTTTTGGCTATGGCAAACGGTCCGCCGGTGACAATGTCTTTTACCACCAGGCCGTCACCGCCTTTTTTATAGTCATAGATCAGACCCAACGCCGCGGTACGCTCGCCGTCAGGGAAGCTTGCCGAATAAATACCTCCTGTGTGCGATACGTTAAGCTCGCCAAGCAGCTCGCTCAACAAAACCTGGAAATCATAACCATTACTAACGTATGGTAAAAACTTTTTGTAATTCGCGGTATAATAGGCCCAGTCGGTACCATTCAGTTTAGGATCAAACAGTTTTTTAGGCACCTCTTTACAAACATGATCGTAAATGTATTCGCGCTCTGCTGCTGCATTAAGTGTAAAGGTTGAATTAATTGGCACCGGCGACACTTTGCCATTATCAGCATCGATCTTCATGATGCCACCGCCGGAGAGCAGGAATAAAGTTTTTCCATCCTTTGTCATTTGTAACGAGCCGCCACCAGAATTAATATCAGCAAGAATGCGGGTTTCTCGTGTGCGGGTTGAAAGCACCCAAAGATTAAAGCCTTTATCAAAACGGGCCAGATAGTAGAGCTTCTCGCCATCTTTTGATAATTTCGAATCGCCTATATGGGTAGAAACCGTTGTCAGTCGCTTGGTGCGATCTTCCAGGTTTTCCAGGTTGGGCACAAATACCGGGATAGCCGGAGGCGTGATCTTTTTCTTTTGTGCTTTGGCAATACTGTCGGCTTTGGCTGCTGCCTTTTTAATATCCACCGAATCGCGTTTGTCAGTCTCTGTTTTGATGCTCAGATCTTCTTTGCTTAATTCAAATTTATCCCACGCGGCCTGGTCAAAGAACATAGCGTAGATGTCGCCTTGCGCACCCTGGCTCAAGTTTTTCATGCCTTGTTTGTCGCTTACCCAGTACATCATTTTATCGCCCATGCCAAACTGCGGATGGTTGTCATCAAAACCGCTTTCGGTAAGGTTAACACGGCCTTTCGAACCATCGGCTTTAATTAAAACAACCTCGCTGTTACCTAAAGCATTAGCCTCTGACGATTGTGCTAAAATATACTTGCTGTCTGCCGACCAAACAAAGTTCTGATCGCCATCGGCATACGAGTAGTTAATGCCCTCGGGTAGTATATCAATTGATTTTTTGCTGGCGATGTCAAATACCTTAATTACATTGCGCTCTTCAAGGTAAGCTATCTTTTTGCCGTCAGGCGATGGGATAGGCTGAAACTCATCTTTATCGGTTGCTATAACCGGTTCGGTTGTCAACGTGGTAGCGGCATAAAAAAAAGGCTCGCTTTTGTGGGCAATAGATACCTTATAAATATCCCATGATTTTTCATTCTCTACCGAATAGATAATACTTCTGCCATCAGCCGCAAATTTGATCATGCGTTCCTGGTAAGGCGTATTGGTTATTCTTTTCACAATACCGCCTTCGGCAGCTGCGGCAAATATTTCGCCGCGATAAACAAAGGCAATTTCTTTGCCATTAGGCGATACGGCCATTTCTGAAGCTCCACCCCGTACAGTTAGGTTTTTGGTTTGATCGCCGTTAAAATCTGCATTAATATCGATACTTACTTTTTGGGGGCTTCCACCTTCTTTAAGGGTGTAGATTTCGCCGTTCTGCGTAAAGGCAAAAGTGCCGTTCTCTGCACGCGACAGGTTACGCACCGGGTTTTTCTGGAAGGTAGTGAGCTGAGTGATCTTGTTAATATCGCCTTCGCTCGAGCCGAAAAGGTTTTGGTTGCCATTACGCTCACTCAAATAATAAAACGTGCCATTATTGCCCCAAACCGGCTCGCGGTCCTCGCCTTTATAGGTCGATACCTTAGTATAAGCATTGTTTTTGGTGTTGTAGATCCATATATCGCGGGTTATGCCAGAGGTATGGTGTTTCCGGTATGGATTTTCATAGCCTTTGCTATCCTGAAAGATAAATTTATCGCCGGCTTTGTTGAAGTGAACGAACTCGGTACCGGCCGAGTTTACCATAATGCTACGACCGCCATTGGCCGGTACTTTGTACAGTTTGGTAAAATAGCCGTCTTCAGGAAACCTGACAGAGGTCACTACATCATGACGACGGCTGCCAAAATAAATGGTTTTATCATCGGCCGAAAACTCATTTGGTATGTCCTTGCTTGAATCAAAAGTAATGCGTTTGGCTACGCCGCCATCGGCAGGCATGGTGTAAACATCAAAGTTGCCATAACGGTCGGACGCAAAGGCGATGCTTTTGCCGTCGTGGCTCCAAACCGGGTAGCCATTGTATGAACTGTTGATGGTTAATGGTACAGCTGCGCCGCCGGTTGCAGCTACTTTAAAAATATTGCCTTTATATTCGAAGGCTATCCAATTACCATCTGGCGAGATGGCTGGCTGCTGCATCCACAAAGCGTGGGTTTGAGCAAACGATTGACATGCAGCAATGCCAATCATCAGCATAATCAGAGAGAACTTTTTCATTATGATAAGTTAATTTCAGGGGGTAAGATAATGAAAAAGGAAAACTATAGCAATGGTATGATCTCCTGAAAAAACTTAAACCTGGTTGGTTTTACAGGAACTCATGGTGTTCTTCGCTGTCGTTGACGTTGTTTTGTCATCGACCATAGGGAGAGATCTATACATTGCTTCAACTGATCCGTGTATAGATTTCTCCCGTTGGTCGATATGACATTAAGGTTAATTAAAACTCTGCATTCTTCGGGAACCTCGGGAAAGGAATCACATCACGAATATTACCCATACCGGTAACAAACAGTACCAAACGCTCAAAACCCAAACCAAAACCGGCATGCGGACAAGAACCGAAACGACGGGTATCCAGGTACCACCACAGTTCATTTTTTGGTATGCCCAGCTCATCCATGCGTTGTTCCAGTTTTTCCAGGCGTTCCTCCCGCTGCGAGCCGCCGACGATCTCGCCGATGCCGGGAAACAGAATATCCATAGCCGCTACCGTTTTGCCGTCCTCGTTCTGGCGCATGTAGAACGATTTAATTTCTTTCGGATAGTCCGTCAGGATAACCGGTTTTTTGAAATGCTTCTCAACCAGGTAACGTTCATGTTCAGACTGTAAGTCGGTACCCCAACCCTCAACGGGGTACTGGAACTTTTTCTTTTTGTTAGGGGTCGATTCTTTCAGGATGTCAATAGCCTCTGTATAAGTCAATCGCTCAAAATCATGGTCTAAACAGAACTGCAGCTTCTCGATGAGGCTCATTTCTGAACGCTCGTTTTGCGGCTTTTGCTTTTCCTCATCCAGCAAACGCTGGGTCAGAAACTCAATGTCCTCTTTATTTTTATCCAGGGCATAGGCAATTACATATTTCAGTAAGGCCTCGGCAGTGTCCATGTTATCATTAATATCGGCAAAGGCCATTTCGGGTTCAATCATCCAAAACTCGGCCAGGTGCCGGGTAGTGTTCGAGTTTTCGGCACGGAAAGTAGGTCCGAAGGTGTAAATATCACTCAGGGCCATCGCACCTAACTCGCCCTCTAACTGCCCTGATACGGTCAGGTTAGCCGAGCGGCCAAAGAAATCTTGTTTGTAATCAACTTCGCCGTCGGCTTTAGGCACGTTGTTTAAATCAAAGTTGGTAACATGGAAAGTCTCGCCCGCGCCCTCAGCATCACTGGCGGTAATGATAGGAGTATGCAGGTAAACAAATCCACGTTCTTCAAAGAATTTGTGTATGGCAAATGCCAGGCTATGACGAACTCTGAAAATAGCGCCAAAAGTGTTGGTGCGGAAACGCAGGTGCGCTATCTCACGTAAAAACTCCAGGCTATGCTTTTTAGGTTGCAGCGGATACTTTTCCGGATCGCTGTCGCCCAAAATCTCAATGGTTTTAGCTTTGATCTCGACCGACTGCCCTTTACCCAGTGATGCCACCAAATGACCGAAAACGCTAATGGCAGCGCCGGTAGTGATGCGCTTAAGCAGGGCAGGATCGGCATTTTCAAAATCAACTACAACTTGAATATTATTATTGGTCGAACCATCATTTAAAGCGATAAACTGATTGTTACGGAAAGTGCGAACCCATCCTTTAACAGTTACATCAATGTCTGTCTGTGTGCTTTCTAATAATGCTTTGATCTTAATGCGCGTACTCATTGTAGTAAAAATTTGGAGCCGCTAAATTACAATTATTTGGCTTAACCGGCGACCTAATTTGTGAGGTTGATTTCCAACATCCCGAATAAAAACAATAATTTAGGTGCCATGAAAGGTTTAGGCAAACTCATTTGGCGATTTGTTAAATTATTCCTGGTTCTGTTTATAGGAATCACTGTTTTATGGGTGATTGTATACCGCTTTGTCAATCCGCCGGTTACATGGCTTATGATAACCCGTGGCTTTGAGCGTAAAGCCGATGGCAAGGATTGGAAGATTGATAAAGAGTGGCGCGATTTTGACGATATAGCCGACGGCATGAAACGCGCAGCAGTAGCTGCCGAGGACCAAACTTTTTTAGAAAATCATGGATTTGATTTTCATGCCATTGAAAAAGCGATAGAGAAAAACTCGCGCAGCAAAAAATTAATTGGCGGCAGTACCATATCCCAACAGACAGCCAAAAATGTTTTCCTGTGGCCGGGCCGCTCATGGATACGGAAAGGCTTTGAGGCTTATTTTACGCTGCTGATAGAAGTATTCTGGAGTAAGCACCGCATTATGGAGGTATATCTGAATGTTATTGAAATGGGCGACGGTATTTATGGTGCCCAGGCGGCAGCCCAGGCTTATTTTCATAAAGATGCTTTTGACTTGACCCGTTCGCAATCGGCTGCTATAATTTCTATTTTGCCCAGCCCGCTGAAATGGTCGCCAACCAATCCGAGCAATTATGTAAGACATAGGCAGTACCTAATCATGAAGAACATGCGAAGATTGGGGCCGTTGGATTTTTAAGAAAGACAGTTCTCCACCACGTCATTGGACGAAGCAATCTCTACATTCGCTAATCAGTCAGGCAAGATGTTGTTTAAGCTTTCTATGCATCGCGTGCTATTCGCCACCACGCATTGAATGACGAGCGGTAATACAAATTGATCAAAGTCAATGACCAATAATAGCGCAGCAGAATGACTTACTTAACCAAATCCCTGAACAACTGGATATGCCAGCTATCCTTAAACAGCACTTCCCATTTTGAATTAAGTTCGGTAAGGTTTTGAACCATATTATTGTAAACTATGGTATTCTTATCAATGCTGCCATCTTTTAGTTTGTCTTCAAACTGCTGGCGTGGCAATGAAAGCACTTCGCCGGCTTCGCGATAAGCCAGGTTAAAGCGGTCAAATAAATTCAAGCCAAACTCCTGCTCCAGGCGTTTCATGAAATTAACTGATTTATCTATCGAACAGCCACTGGCACCAGCCTGCGTTTCATCGACAATCAGGATGAAAAAGCGGTTATAGCGTATTTCGGCTTTAGCTTTTAGCTGGTTATTATGAGCGGTCCACTCGGCGGCGAAATCGTCAAGACGCTGTTGCATTTGTTGCACTACCTCGTCTGCCAACTTTTTGTCAGACTGATAGATCCATACTCTTGAGTTTTCAGAAAATTGCATGTGCAAAAATATCGATTTATTAATTTAGAGCGTTATGTTTGTTGTCATGGTAAAATCAGTTCTGCCAAAAGTTAAAAGAATAATCTTCTTATTTGCCATTATTGCAAGCGCTGCGGTTAGCTTGTGCTTTGTAGCTGGTATGGCAGATCAGGATTGGCTAAGCTGGGGCAACAAATGCCTGAACGAATCGTACGACCAATCGACAGACGTCAAAATCAAAAAGTGGGAACTCAATCTTACCGACGATGCTTTCATCCGCCTGCGCAAAACTTACCAAAACGGCAAACAGGAGTATTTTTCGCTTTTCCTGCAAAAACTGGATGATATTGAATATTTGGGCAATGTGAATAGTGGTACCCTCGAACTGAAAGCTCAATCAGATGACATTATTGTACAAACGTATAATGACCGCCACGGCAATATCGACTCGATGACCAGTGTGCTAAATATCCCTCTAAAAAATATGGAACCCGAGCGCCTGGATAGCCTTGAACAAGCGCTTGTCTATTTTAAATCAAAAGGGTTGTAGTTATAATCCGTTTGCACGTGCAGTGATCTCGGCAATGTCCAGTACTTTTATTTCCTGCTCTTTGTCATGGTTTTTTACACCATCGTTCAGCATCGTCATACAGAACGGGCAAGCAGAGGCCACGACTTGAGCGTTAATAGCAATTACCTCCTCAATGCGTTCCATATTGATGTCTTTATCACCTCGTTCGGGTTCTTTAAACATCTGTGCGCCGCCTGCACCGCAGCACAAGCCGTTGCTTCGGCAGCGTTTCATTTCAACCAGTTCGGTATCTAAAATTTCAAGTGCCCGGCGCGGAGCTTCATAAACGTCATTGCCGCGGCCCAGGTAACAAGGGTCATGATAAGTGATGCGCTTGCCTTTAAAACTTTCGCCACCTTCGGCTTTTAGCCTACCCTCGTCAATCAGTTGTTGTATGAGCTGCGAGTGATGGATCACCTCATAACTACCGCCTAAGCCGGGGTACTCATTTTTAATGATATTGAAACAATGCGGGCAGCCGGTCACTATTTTTTTGACGTTGTAAGCATTTAGCACCTTGATATTGGTCATGGCCTGCATCTGGAACAAAAACTCGTTACCGGCACGTTTGGCAGGGTCGCCGGTACAGCTTTCCTCAGTGCCTAATACCGCGTAACTGATACCCACATAATGCAGGATCCTGCAAATATCGCGGGTAATCTTTTGCGCGCGCTCGTCAAAACTACCGGCGCAGCCTACCCAAAATAATATTTCGGGTTCTTTACCTTCGGCGGTCAGTTGGGCCATGGTAGGGACCTTGATTTCGGAGTCCGGATGTTCGATTTCGGATTGGTTTAAATCTTCCATAGTTTAAATTTCATCTGCCCAATTAAAACGGTCGGCATTGCTGTATTTCCAGGGCGCGCCATTGTTCTCGACATTGCCGAACATATCGTTCAAACTTACCGGTGCCTGCGATTCTTCCATCACAATAAAGCGGCGCATCTCGGTAATAATTTCCAGCGGATTGATATTTACCGGACAAGCCTCTACACAAGCGTTGCAGGTAGTACACGCCCAAAGTTCTTCGCGGGTGATGTAGTTGTCGAGAAGTGTTTTGCCATCCTGGTAGTCTTTACCATATTGGTCAATGTTATTACCTACCTCGGTAATACGGTCACGGGTATCCATCATGATCTTTCGCGGCGACAGCAGCTTGCCCGTGATATTTGCCGGGCAGACAGAAGTACAGCGGCCGCATTCGGTGCAAGTATAGGCATCCATTAGGTTTTTCCAGGTCAAATCAGGTGCATCTTGGGCGCCAAAGCGGCCTGGCTCGATGCTTTCCGGTACAAAAGATGGATCAAGCATAGCCTTAACCTCGGTAGTTACTGATGCCATGTTGGTAAACTTGCCTTTAGGCTCCAGATTGGAATACCATGTATTCGGGAAGGCCAGCAAAATATGAAAATGTTTAGAATAAGGCAGATAATTTAGAAATGCCAATATCCCCACAATGTGGAACCACCAGCAAGCGCGCTCAGTTACTACCAGCGTTGTTGTGTTGCCAGATAGTATAGGAGCAATCAACCTGCTTATGGGGAAGCTGCCTGCTTTAACATAGTGACCAAAATGCAACGCTTGTAATTTGTAATCAGCTGCATTCATGGTCAGAAAAGCAGCCATCAGGCATATTTCTATTAGCAGAATATAATTGGCATCACTTTTTGGCCATTTGGTCATCTCAACACCGGTGAAACGTTTTAAGTGGATGATGTTTCTGCGGGCCAGAAAAGTTATGCAGGCTACCAGCACCAGCACCGCTAATACTTCAAAACCGCCGATCAGCAAGGCATACAAGCTACCCAATGGTTTTGAAAAGATGCGATGCGAGCCAAAAACGCCGTCTATCATGATCTCGAGCACCTCCAGATTGATAATGATAAAGCCGATGTAGATAAAGAAGTGCATTACCGCTGCCAATGGTCGTTTAGCCATTTTGGTTTGGCCCAACGCTACTTTTGCCATAACTGCCCAGCGCTCGGCGCGGCGATCTGACCGGTCGATACCTCTACCCAACAGGATATTACGACGTATTTTACCTGCATTTTTACTGAAGAGATAAATAGCCGCAGCCAGGATGAGAATGAAGATCAGTTGCGCAATCATTATGCTTGCATAGTAATTAATCAAAGATAGATTTATCTGCTGTCTATCAAAATAAAGAAAGCAAATACCATCGTTAAAAGTTTTAAAATCAGTTTAACCGTTTGATTTACTGATAAGTTTATTGGCCTGGCAAAGAAATTTGAAAAAAAAATATCGATAAATAAAAAAAACGCTACATTTGCAATCCCGAAACGGGCGATGGTATCATAGCTCAGTTGGTAGAGCAAAGGACTGAAAATCCTTGTGTCGCTGGTTCGATTCCAGCTGATACCACAAAAAAAGCCTCATAGTCACGACTTAGAGGCTTTTTTTATGCCTATATAGTTGATTTAGACGACCTTAGCGTTGTTTGTTAATCTATTGTTGTTTAGTTAGTGTTAAAGTTGCTTTCAGTATTGTATTTGTCTGATAAGCTAATTCGATAGTGCTTTGGCGCATATTGGCGCATTTTCTTACCTCTTATTGTTTCAAAGATGCCGATTTCTTCTTGTCATAATATGGGTTGATTAAGTGAACAAATGAATTATAGAGCCGACCTAGGCTTATTGGATGGATTAAATGCAAGGAGGAACGGAATAAATAGGTTATGCGTAAATGCCACGTGAGCGTTTATGCCGAAAATTCCTTGCTATGTATCCAGACTGACGCCTAACTTTGCTTTATAATGCATAATTACCCATACTTACCTATCTAACCTTTAACAGAACAGCAAAGAGCACATCACCACTAACGCCGCAGCATTGAACCAGCTGAGCTACGTAATAGCAAATGCCGGGATAAATCATTTCTTTTCGAGAACTTGTATGCGAGCGTTGAGTGCTTCATTTTCCTTGCGAAGCTTCTCTACCTCATCGTAAATATCCAGGTTTTCAAAACTACCCGCCTTGTTCAAACATCGGGTTAGCTTCATCAAATCGAAGATTAAAAAATACTGAACACAAGAATTGGAGTAAATTGACGGATCGTGCCTGTCTATTTTCCTTGACTAAGATATTCTATCGTTTACATACTTATCTTATGAATCCGTACCAAGATCAATAAGCTTAAAGTTCGGTAGCTCAATGTTCTTATAGTTCCCGTTTACATCAACGCATTGTAGGTAAACAAGTCTATTTCATTCCCACCAACCTTAGTGTTGGCTAAACTCTATTTTTACTATATACTTTATGGGTTCACTTATGGCCTGTATCAATTCTTTTGACGGCCGTGAGATAACATTTTGTTCGTCTGCCAGTAAGGTAAGTAGGTTCCATAATTGTCCCTAGCTACCACTTTAGCGGGTAATGTTATCCAGAAAGCTGTATTTCACATTACCGGTCTCATATTGTGACCTTTAAGTTTGGCAACTATAAAGTTGCCCACGCCTTGCCCTAAAGTTAGGCCGTTGATAGCAGCATC
>DATCXS010000055.1:0-3083 GCA_036565645.1 Mucilaginibacter sp. | reverse complement strand
TACAGCCATTCTTTGACAATGGTTTTGCCATTGCTACCCGTAATACCGATCACTTGCAAATTGAAACGCTCGCGGTGATGACGGGTCAGCGTTTGCAGCGCCTGTAATACATCATAAACAATCAGGAAGTTAGCACCCGGCAGTTTGATCTCGGGCCCTTCCTTTACCACAAAGTTGCGCACACCGGCGGCAAACGCCTCGGCAATAAACTCATGGCCGTTACGGCGCCCGCTCAGCGCAAAAAACAAGCCCTCGGCACCGGTATTGATCTTGCGGCTATCGGTCAGCAATACGCTGATGACATTCTCGTTGATGATCTCCCCTTCGGCACCTATAATCTGCTTAACTTCGGTAATTGAATATTGATTGCTTAGCATGAGCACTAAATTGCTTATATTTCTGTCAATAGAAGAATTTTTAACAACTTTGGTTTTAAATGGACACCTCCCAAAAGAAAAAAATAACCAACCCAAAAGAGGCCCTTGCCAAAGCCGAACATTACTGTGCTTACCAGGAGCGTGCACAGCAGGAGGTGCGGGACAAATTGTACGATTGGGGACTGTGGCCGGATGCCGTTGAGTCGATTATTTCAGAACTAATTTCTGCCGGGTTTTTGAATGAGGAACGCTTTGCCAAAGCCTACGCGACAGGCAAATTCAGGCAAAAAGGCTGGGGAAAGATCAAGATCAAACAAGGGCTTAAAATAAAGCGCGTGCCCGATGTACTGATTAAAAAAGCATTACTACTAATAGACGCCGATGCTTACACCGAAATGCTGACCGGCATCCTGACCAAAAAAGCCAGAACCGTGGCCGAAAAAGATGCCTATAAACGTCGTTATAAACTACAGCAATACGCTTTGGGCCGCGGTTATGAAAATGACATTATTGCAGATGTTTTGAAAGACAGCGAGTTATAAAAATATTAAAAAAATTATTGCATAGCGTTGATTTCTGTCTATATTTGCACTCCGCTACGCAAAAGCAGCAATGCCAAGGCCAAACGGAAACAAATAACCAACGCGAAAGTAGCTCAGTTGGTAGAGCACGACCTTGCCAAGGTCGGGGTCGCGAGTTCGAATCTCGTCTTTCGCTCAAAACCCTTTCTTTAAGAAAGGGTTTTATTTTAAAAGGTAGACACCTGCTCAGATGGTGGAACTGGTAGACACGCAGGACTTAAAATCCTGTTCCCGTTAAAGGAGTGCGGGTTCGATTCCCGCTCTGAGTACTTGAAAACAAATCGACACAAAGCCTGATACGAAAGTATTGGGCTTTGTTGTTTTTTGGTTTCGAGCCCATCCTTTACCCTTGATCCTTTATAACCGGCTACGCTCCTATCAGGCACAAATCAACGCATAATTCCTCGGCGGTGTAACACAATGCATTTCGAGGCGGCGATAGCCCGTGTCAGCGGCATACAGGTATTTTTACAAAATTTACATTTTTATTTACAATCCCCATTGCTCAGGGTGAAAGATATTAAAGTAATTTTAGCCGAATTAAGTTAATAGGATATGAAAAATAAAAGAAGCGTTTTGTCCTGCCTGGTTATTCTTCTGGCTGGAGTAATTTATTTTACCGTACAGGCTCAGCAAAAAAATGGCGCTCATCGCGCTGACTTTTCTGGTGAATGGAAATTTAATAAGTCGAAAAGTGAATTTGTTGGACAGTTTCCTCTTTGTATATTCGGGAATGATCGTATGAGATCTAAAACAATGGAAATAGTCGGGTACAAACATTTTCTAACTGTAAACGCAGCAAGTTCGTCTTCTGATGGGGCGCTGGTTACAAGACAATATGAACTGATTTTCGACGGCAAAAAAAGGGAGGCCACTTATATCGGAAATCCGAGAGACAAGTCTACCGCAAGATGGTCCGATGATGGTCAAACCATGATTGTTAACTCGGCTAGAACTATGACTGACCCGGTTAGCCCCTTCAATACATATGGTAAGACAGAAGATATTAAAGTAACAGAGGTTTGGAAGTTAATCAATGCTGGAAAGTCTATCTCTATCCAGGTAAAATCACAGTCAAGCTCTGGCGAGAATAACATGAAACTCATATACGATAAACAATGGGCTGTAGATTACCGATTCTAAAGCGTGAAAGAAATGGATAACTATATTTTTAAAGTGTTTGGAAATATGTACCCTGGAAAGTACCCGAACAAATCGACACAAAGCCTGATACGAAAGTATTGGGCTTTGTTGTTATAAGGCATGATGAAGTTATTCTAAAATCAAGCTCAAGATAAAAATTTACCAGTATTTAAAGAGTTTTATGTCGCATTATGCCTGGTGGGTAATTTCAAGCTTATATCCTTTTCCGCGGATAACAACAATATTGATATTGGGATCAAATTCCAATTTTTTTCTAAGTTTTGATATGAACATATCCAGACTGCGCCCCACAATAACACCTTCATCTTCCCATATCTCTTTTTGTAGCCGGCTTCTCTCTATGGTCTCATTAGGAGACAACGCAAAAATGAGTAGCAGGCGCGTTTCAGTTCCTGTCAGGTCTATGGTCTTTTTATTTATTACCAGTTGCCGTTCTTGAGCATTAAACAATACCGAACCTAAAGTGAATGTCTTAATATACTTATCGTTAGGTAAGGCTTTCCGCGGCTTAACAGATCTTAAAAAAATAAAACCAACAAATGCTAAAAATGGCAAACCGCCCAGCAGCAATCCATTCTTTACTGTAATTAGCCCCGCTGGTTTAAATTTGATATTGATTACGTAACGTGCTTTGGGCTGCTTTGTTCCTATACAAGTTACAATATCATCTTTTTTATTTTTGGACATAGCATATCCATAGGCTACACCGGGCGTCTCACTATTTAAAACATTAACAACATAATCACCTGCGAGTGGGTCTTTACCCAACAGACGCCGGGTAGTATTTACTAATGAATCCGCTTGAAAAGTAAGCTCATTCTCAAAACTGATCTGGTATTCATTTTCAGCGATCTTTTTTACCGGAAGTACCCTTGATGTACTGTCGCCCGACTGTAAAAGTAGCTCATGCCCGATCTTGCGGAGCAAAATCTCTCTTCTTGCAATAGCAAAGTCGTCACTA
>DATCXS010000119.1:0-6233 GCA_036565645.1 Mucilaginibacter sp. | reverse complement strand
GAGCCTTTAGAGAAGGCTATAAACGGCGTGCCGGGTATCCGCAACATATCTTCAACCAGTTCGGTGGGCCGCAGCCAGATCAAGGTTGAGTTTGACCTGGATGCTGATCTTGAAACCGCTGCTAACGACGTACGTGATAAGGTAGGACAGGCCCAGCGCCAGTTACCGCAGGATATTACAGCACCGCCGGTAGTTACCAAAGCCGATGCAGATGCAGATAACATTATCTTCCTCTCTGTCACCAGCGATAAGCGTAATATTATGCAGGTGAATGATTATGCCGAGAACGTTTTGCAGGAAGGCTTGCAGACCATACCCGGTGTAAGTTCAATCGGCATTCACGGACAGCGCCAGTATGCCATGCGATTATGGATTGATCCGGCTAAGCTATCGGCACTGGGCCTGGCGGCTACCGATATTTCTGATGCTTTAAATAAAGAAAACGTTGAATTGCCTGCAGGTAAAATTGAGGGTAATAATACCGAGCTGATTGTACGTGCCATGGGTAAAATGAGCACCGAGGACGAGTTTAACAACCTGATTATCCGTGCCGATAGCAACCGGGTGATCAGGTTAAAAGATGTGGGCTATGCCGTATTAGGGTCGGCTAATGAAGAAACTGCGTTTAAAGAATCGGGCGTATTGCAGATCGCTCTTGCTATTGTACCACAGCCCGGCGCCAATTATGTACAAATTGCTAAAGATTTTTATAAGCGTTTTGACGAGCTGAAAAAAGACCTGCCTGCCGATATACATGTAAAGGTGCTGATGGATAAAACCAAGTTCATTAACCAATCTATAACAGAAGTGGAAGAGACATTGGCTATATCCTTTATACTGGTGGTAATTATTATTTACCTGTTCTTCAGAGATTGGCTCATTGCATTCAGGCCGTTGATAGATATACCGGTGTCGTTGATCGGCGCATTCTTTATCATGTATATTTTCGGTTACTCCATTAATATTCTGACTTTGCTGGGTATTGTACTCGCCACCGGTTTGGTGGTAGATGACGGGATTGTCGTCACGGAGAATATCTACAAAAAAGTAGAAGGCGGCATGCCTGTCCGACAGGCAGCTTTCGCGGGTTCGGCCGAAATCTTGTTTGCGGTTATATCTACCTCGGTTACGCTTGCTGCTGTATTCTTGCCTATTATGTTCCTGCAAGGTTTCACCGGGCGTTTATTCCGCGAGTTTGCGGTAGTAGTGGCCGGCTCGGTATTGATCTCGGCATTCGTATCGCTTTCGCTGACACCGATGCTTAACGTTAAGCTGATCCGTAAAAGCGAAAAGAAATCAAAATTCTACGAACGCACTGAACCGTTCTTCGTGAACATGACCAATTCTTATACCGAGAGTCTGATCAAATTCATGAAGCATCGTTGGATAGCGATAGCTATTTTGTTGGGTTCGCTTTTAATAATTGGTGTGTTGAATACCGTGATAAAGTCAGAGCTGGCTCCGTTAGATGACAAAAGCTTGTTGCGTTATAATGTGACCGGGCCGGAAGGTGCATCGTACGAATTCATGACCAGGTATATGGACAATATCGCCAACATGATAACCGATTCGATTCCGGAGACTGAAGTTAACCTGGAGATTGTAGCGGCCGGTGGTGGTGGCGGCGCAGTAAACAGTGGTTTTGGCCATATTGGCCTGGTACCGCCCAATGAACGTACCCGGTCGCAAAATGATATTGCCAATTGGCTAACCAAAGAGGTAAGCCATTTTCCGGATGCGCGTGTTAACATAGCGCAGGAGCAAACCATAAGCGGCGGCGGGTCTAAGAGCGGGCTGCCGGTACAGTTTGTTATTCAGAACCAGAATTTTGAAAAGATACGTAAAGTATTGCCTGCGTTTTTTGACAAGGTGAGAAAAAGCCCGGTATTTACCACCCCGGATGTTAACCTGAAATTTACCAAGCCCGAGCTGCGTGTAGTTACCGACCGCGAACGTGCGCGCGACCTGGGTGTTTCGGTGGCCGATATTGCTTCTACTTTGCAATTGTACTATAGTAATGGCCGTTTAGCTTACTTTTTAAAAGACGGTAAACAATACCAGGTTATAGCCCAGGTAGACCGCGCCAACCGCGATCGGCCGCTTGATCTGAAAACCATCTATGTACGTAACAATAAAGGCCAGTTAATACAGTTGGATAATGTAGTGAAAGTTGATGAAGATGCAACGCCACCGGCTATCTATCACTTTAACCGCTTCAAGTCGGCAACGTTCCAGGCCGGTTTATCGCCGGGGCATACCGTGGGCGACGGTATTGCCGAGATGAACCGTATTGCTAAAGAAACGTTGGACGACAGTTTCAGTACCGAGTTAAGTGGTCCCTCGCGCGACTTTGCCGAGAGTGCATCCAACATCAGTTTTGCGTTTATCTTTGCACTATTGCTCGTTTACCTGGTGCTGGCGGCACAGTTTGAAAGCTTTAAGGATCCGATCATCGTAATGTTTACCGTTCCGCTGGCCATTGCGGGGGCATTCCTGTCGCTGTGGTTGTTTGACCAAACACTGAACATCTTTAGTCAGATAGGTATTATTACCCTGGTAGGTCTGGTAACTAAAAACGGTATCCTGATCGTTGAGTTTGCCAACCAGCGCATGGAACATGGGCTGCAAAAATATGAGGCTGTAATTGAAGCTTCTACCGCGCGTTTACGCCCCATTTTGATGACCAGTATGGCTGTGGTGTTAGGCTCGGTACCCATTGCATTGGCATTGGGCGCAGGCGCAAAAAGCCGTGTGTCGTTAGGTATCGTGATCATCGGCGGTATGTTATTCTCGCTGGTGCTCACGCTGTATGTTATCCCGATGATGTATGTACTGATTGCTTCTAAAGAACGGAAAGACCCCGATGCAATTGATGCAGATGAAAATCAAAAAGAGAAAAAGAAACATATTAAACTGATTGAAAACGAATAAGCAATAATGATGAAACTTAAAAAATTAGCTTGCTTACTTTGTTGTTATATGGCGTTTGTTGCTGTTGTTAAGGCGCAAACCACTCCGCCGATGCTCACGCTGAAAGATGCGGTCGAAATAGCTTTAAAGAACAACTATAACATATTGCTGGCAAAAAACAATAAGACCATCGCCCAAAATAACGTTACCCGGGGCAATGCCGGATTTTTGCCGGTAGTCGGCGCCAGCTTAACGCAAAATAACAGTAGCCAGCATATCGAGCAAACAAAGTCTGACGGTACCGTAAACAAGATACCCCGCGCCAAAAACAGCAGCCTGAGCTACGGCCCAAGCCTTAACTGGACAATTTTTGACGGCTTTGCCATGTTTGCCAATTACGACCAGTTAAAACAACTGAATGAGTTAAGCAGTGTAACCACTCACGATACGGTTTTAAATACCATCACCGATGTTATTTTAACTTATTATGATCTGATAAACCAAAACGAGCAGATCAAAGCACAGCATGGTGCCATCGCCATATCGCATACGCAATTAAAATATGCAAGCGATAAGTTTAGTGTGGGCACAGCATCGCACCTGGATGTGTATAATGCCCAGGTGAACCTGAATACCGATACGGCAGCTTTATTAAATCTGCAGGCGCACTTTAAAACCACCAAGATCAGGCTAAACCAGATGCTGATCCGCGATCCGCAGACTGATTTTTCGGTTGCCGATACTATTATTGTAGATGATAAACTGGTTTTAGGCGATATTCTGAGCAGCGCGCAAACACAAAATCCAGCTATTATATCGGCACAGATCAATAAACGCATTGCCAATATCAGCTTAAGGCAAGTACAGGCTAACCGCTATCCGGTTCTGAGCATTGGCGGGGGCTATACCTGGTCACATAGCAAAACCCCGGCCGGTTTTACACGAATGCAGGATGCACGCGGATTTAACTATGGCTTAACCGCATCTATTAATATATTCGACGGTTTTAATCAAACCCGCCGCGAGCGCAATGCCAAAATACAGATTGACAATGCGGCTATTGACGTAAAAAAGGTGCGCCTTAATGTGGAAAGCCAGATCAATAATCTGTATGTAGGCTATCTGTCAGGGCTTGATTTGGTAAAGCTGGGGCAATCAAATGTCGCGATAGCGAAAAGAAACCTGGATATTTCATTAGATAAATATAAGATCGGAACTATTACACCATTGGAGATCAGAGAAGCGCAACGCAATTACCTTGATGCACAGT
This sequence comes from Mucilaginibacter sp., assembly GCA_036565645.1. Taxonomy (GTDB): domain Bacteria; phylum Bacteroidota; class Bacteroidia; order Sphingobacteriales; family Sphingobacteriaceae; genus Mucilaginibacter. The sequence goes on along the minus strand of DATCXS010000119.1, from coordinate 2,053 downwards.
CAACCTTTTTTGCAGCACAGTATCAATCAAAGGTGGCCGAAGTAACGTTAAAACAAATAACTAATAATTTAAATATACAGTAACGAGATAAGATTTTATTATTTACATTTGAAGTGTAAATGACTGGATCTTATCATACATGCCTCCTGGTGGACGACAATTACATTGATAATTTCGTTACGCGCAGGTTATTGGAAAGCAGCAAGTTTGCCGAAAATATAGTGGTTACTGAATCGCCTACCGAAGCAATTAGTATGCTGGAAAGCGGCACAGTAAAGCCAAACGTTATTTTTCTGGATATAAGGATGCCGTTGATGAGCGGATTTGAATTTCTGGATGCTTTTGATAAGCTTGCAATTGATAAAACCGGTATTAAGATTTTCTTGCTCTCCTCATCATTTGATCCGACCGATATCCGCCGGTCGTCAGATAATAAGTATATCACGCAGTTTATACATAAACCGCTTACCCATAAAATACTCGAAGAACTGCCATGATTTTAGTTGCCGATAGCGGATCGACAAAAACAGATTGGTTGCTAAAACAACCCGGCCTTGAGGCAAAAGCATTCAGAACACCAGGATTAAACCCCTACTTTTTAACAGACAAAGAGATAGTTAAAATACTGCACGGTCAGGCGCCCGATCTGGTAGCGTATGGTGGCGACGTTAAAGAAATTTATTTTTTTGGCGCGGGCTGCTCCAGCCCCGACAGGCATGAGATTATAACAAATGCCTTAAGCCAGCTTTTTCCAAAAGCCTATATCAGTGTAGACAGCGACTTGCTTGGCTCGGCTTATGCAACCTGCGGACGCGAGAAAGGTTTGTGCTGCGTGTTAGGTACCGGCTCAAACATTTCTTTTTTTGATGGCGAAGAGATACATGCCGGTAAACATGGCTTAGGCTATATTTTAGGCGATGAAGGCTCTGGCACCTGGTTTGGCAAAGCGCTGATAACCGATTACCTGTACGGTAATATGCCCGACGAGGTCAATACACTTTTTGGAAATACCTACCCCATTACTAAAGAAGAGGTGATCAGGAATGTATATCAAAAACCTTCGGCTAATTCTTACCTGGCATCGTTCGCCCGGTTTCTGAATGTCATCCGTAAAACCGAATATGGCAGCAATCTGGTGAAGCAGGGTCTGCAGGAATTCATCGACACTAATATCAAATCTTACCCCGAATATCACGAATTTAAAAGCCACTTTGTGGGGTCGATAGCCTTTGTGTTGAGCAAGGAGCTGCATGAGCTTGCCGCCACGCAGGATATACACATTGGCAAGATCATCAAGCAGCCCATTAATGATTTGCTGCAATTTATTTTGAAAAGAGAGGGGATTAAAAATTAAGCTTTTTATCATTCCAACCAACGGGAGAAATCTATATACGAGTGTTTACATGCGATGAATGGTGGTGTATAGATTTCTCGCTATCGTACGCCAACTGCAAGTATATAACTTGCTGATTGTCAATTTTATGCTTCCGAACACTTCTGATTATCAATTACATTTTTCCGTGTCATTTTAAGTGCGATTATTTGCAAATAAATTTACTTGAAATGACAACACTATGTTTTATTTAAACACCAAACTTAATTGTCTCCCTTCCTTTTATACCTAACCTTCGTCCCCAAAAACAAGATCCCGAACACCGCCAGCAAACTCGCAAACTTAGGTATGTAATCGCCGTGATCAACATAAAAAGTGATGTCCGAATTGAGGTTGATATTTTGCTTCAATGCCGTACGCACCCACCATTTACTTTGCTGCACAATATCGCCACGCTCATTAATGAAAGCCGATATACCTGTGTTAGCCGACCGGCATACCCAGCGTCGCGTTTCAATAGCGCGCAGCTTGGCATAGTCCAGATGCTGATCTTTACCCGAAGTATTTTCCCACCAACCATCGTTAGTTATTATGGCAATAAATTGTGCCCCGTTACGTACTGATTTTGCTACCCATTCGCCCCAGATAGATTCATAACAAATTACCGGCGCTGCCCCAATGCCGCTGGCTGCATATAATTCGCTCGGCTCGGCCTGGCCG
>DATCXS010000272.1:0-2130 GCA_036565645.1 Mucilaginibacter sp. | reverse complement strand
CTTCTTTCTGATAATATACATCGAAACCATTGTATCCAAGGCAGCACTATCACGTTTTGCCTTTTCGATATTCTTAGAGCCTACGATACCTGCTGCACCCGCAGCCAATTGGCTCAGGTAAACCGGATCTTGCCCCCGAGATTTGCGCAAATCGTTTAAGTTTTGAATTGCTATCCGGAAACTTGCGTTTGACGGAGCGAACAAGGTAATTGTACTGTCAGTTAAGGTTTGTTTCAGTCCCGGAAACTTGTCAACAAGCATCAGTAATGAATCATAAACCCCGGTTTTGCTTCTCAAATACTCATAAGTAGTTAAGTTAGTAGTATTTGCAACCGGTACCGCGTCATGCATTCCCTTTTCAGGTTTACATCCAGTTTGGAATATCATGGCAGCAAGAACCATTGCTACTAAATATTTTCCGAATAAAATTGATCTTTTCATGTCTCTATGCTCTTTCTGTAATTTACTTCCAATATGAATTTTGTGTTAACAAAGGATTCTGCGCAAGTATATCGCGAGATATAGGCCAGTAAATACCACCTGAATTGATCAGTTGCATAAACTGAGGGTTGTTTTGTTTAATTTTTTCGTATCTCACTTTGTCATAAAAATGGTCGCCCTCACCCATAAATTCTTTTTGGCGTTCTTTGAAAATGGCCTCAATTAAGCTTCCCTGAACATTGGGATTATAAGCCACATAGTCAGTCGCACTGTTATTGGTCAAACCTTGCTGGTCAACGTTATATCTTATTTGTCTTATTGTGTTTAGGTCTGTTGTAGCCAAAGTATTTTCGCCTAATACAGCATATGCCTCAGCACGTAATAAGGTAACATCTTCCAAACGGGTTAATATAATAGCGCTCGAAAATATCCTGAATGAAGAGGAAGCAGGGTCGCTTGATCCGCCCTGAATAACTTTGATTTTAGCAAAAATCGGATATTTACCAAGGAAGTTGGTAAAGTAGCCGGTTCCGGTTATTGCATCTGCGTGGACAGTACCGGTAGTATCTATATTAAAACGAGCATCATTTGATTCTTTAAATATAGATAAGATTGAATCTTTCGGTACGTAGATATCTGGTACATTTTTATTAACAACCGGCGCAGCTAAAGCCAACGACTCGATGTTACCTGTAAATGAAGCATCCTGATTATCCCAAATAAACCCAAAAGCAAATAGTTGATTATCATTAGTGCCGTTTGTCCTTGTATAAAACAACCCGTTAGAAGCACATAAAGTCGGGGTATTAGTATACGACAAGTCATCTTTAGTGTTGTACTCGGTTAACACTTTGTTTGTATATCTGATAACGTCAACATATTTACTTTGCCAGGCAGCAACGTGGCCTAACATTGCATAAGCTCCTAATTTAGTAATTAAGGCTCCGCTCCACCTGTTTCTTCCTTGGTTGTAGTATAAACCTGGTTGTTGCAAATCGGCGTTGCTATAATAATATGGCAAATTAAGTGCAGCAGCTTCCATTTCCGATTGTACGAAAGTTAAAACTGCATTTTTATCAGTTCTGGCACGGTTTTCAAAAGATCCGTCGCGCGATGATAAGATCAATGGAACATCACCCCAAATCCTCACCATGTAGAAATATGTAAAAGCTCTTAAAAAACGAACTTGAGCAATATCTACAGTCATGTTATTTGCGGTGTATCTTGGATCCTTGGTTTTAACCTCATTGATACGCTCCAGAAAGGTATTAGCAGCGTTAATCACGGCATAAAACCTTCTCCAATTTGATAACTGATTTATTACTGGATAAGATGCGTTAAGGTTGTTGGCGATAACCGCTTTTAAATCCTGACGGATAGGGCTTGCAAAGTTACCCATACGCACATCGCCGTATATCCAATAACCATTATTTTCTGCAAGTGCTGCCCTGGTTAAACCATATACACCCATGATACCGGCGCGGGCATCCTCTAATGTATTCCAATAGTTGGTCTCACTTACAACACGTGATGAGGTCACATCTAATGTCTTCTTACAGCTATTTGCAATAACGGTAAGAAAGATAAGACTCAGCAAAATTATTTTTTTCATTTCATCTCTGTTTTAACGGTATTCAATATTATTTGTCTACGACTATGAATTAAAAATCTACCTTAACTCCTAATATA
>DATCXS010000079.1:0-9741 GCA_036565645.1 Mucilaginibacter sp. | reverse complement strand
CTCCATTAACGTATTAACGCCAAACACCGCTATAACTAATGCTGCACCAATAATGTAGCCCGCCGCAATGGCACCAGCTATAATACCGGCAAAAATCAGTAGTTGTATAGATGGGTGTTGTTGTTTGATAGCACTTTCTGTCATTTGGCGTAATTTTCGTATTTTTGCAGTGCTTAAAGATAAGCCATGTCGGTACAAATTGGAAATATTGATTTAGGAGAGTTCCCGCTGTTGTTGGCACCGATGGAGGATGTGAGTGATCCACCCTTTCGTTACGTATGCAAACAACACGGCGCGGATATGATGTATACCGAATTTATCTCGTCGGAAGGATTGATACGTGATGCCGCCAAAAGCTTGAAAAAGCTGGACATTTTTGAGTATGAACGCCCCATCGGCATCCAAATTTTTGGCAGTGACATTGAGCACATGCGCGAAGCTGCCGAAATCTCGAGCAAGGCAGAGCCGGACCTGATTGACATTAACTATGGCTGTCCGGTAAAAAACGTGGCTTGCCGCGGTGCAGGCGCCAGCTTATTACAGGATATTGACAAAATGGTTGCCATGACCAAAGCGGTTATTGAAGCTACCCATTTGCCCGTAACCGTAAAAACCCGCCTGGGCTGGGACGACAATACCAGGAATGTCGAAGAAGTTGCCATGCGCTTGCAAGACATCGGTATTAAAGCCTTAACCATACACGGCCGCACCCGTGCGCAGATGTATAAAGGCCAGGCCGACTGGACATTGATCCGCGAGATTAAAAGAAATCCGTTGATAAATATCCCCATTTTCGGCAACGGCGATATCGACTCGCCTGAAAAGGCAGCAGCCTGGCGCATGGAATATGGTGTCGACGGCATGATGATAGGTCGCGCGGCTATTGGTTATCCGTGGATATTCCGCGAGATCAAACATTACTTCGAAACGGGCGAACACCTGGCGAAACCTACTTTTGCTGAACGCATTGATGCCTGCCGTACCCACCTTATCAAATCAATAGAGTGGAAAGGCCCTAAAACCGGTGTTTTTGAGATGAGAAGGCATTATACCAACTATTTCAAGGGGATTGAAAACTTTAAAGAATACCGAATGAGGCTGGTTACCGCCACTACCTTTGAAGAACTACAGGACATTTTACACGAGATTGAACACAACCCAAGGTTTGATAATTCCGTATCTGCTATAGCGATTTAACATTTTAATTTTTTTGCTTTTTAACTAAAAGGTATATATTGCCAAAAATTAATGCGGCAGTAATGGCTTAGTTTTTGATTAGCTGATTCTATATTACTTAAAACGAGTACATGTCATATGGTTACGTTTATAACAGACGGGGTTAAGGTGTCGGTTGAAACCATTTATCAGCCCGAATACTCAAACCCGGCAAACGATCATTTTATGTTTGCCTATAAAGTTAATATTGAAAACATGAGCGGTTACGCAGTACGCCTGATGAGCCGCCACTGGTATATATTTGACTCAAACGGCGCGAAGCGCGAGGTTGAAGGCGAAGGCGTTGTGGGTCTGCAGCCCGTGATTGAACCGGGCAGCTCGCATGAATATGTGTCAGGCTGTAATCTTAAAACCGATATGGGCAGCATGAAAGGCGAATACCACATGATGCGCCTGCTTGACAATGCCCTGTTTGACGTACACATTCCCGAATTTTATTTGATAGCTCCATATAAGATGAATTAAACAGACGATATTTTTAAAAAAAGCCCGGTAGTTAAAATCTAATCGGGCTTTTTTATTCCCTCCTGGCGCCCAGGCCATATCACGAACACTCGTCAACCAGCGTCAATATCGAATGGTAGTTTCTGCCTACAGCATCCGACAAGGCTATCTCGCAAGTTTTTGAGGATGAGTAATAACCGTCGTATTCGGTCAGGGCAATCTCTTTGGCCTCGGGGCAGGTAGCTGACCGGGTTAGCTCCGGGTGCAGGAAGCCCCTGTCTCCGGCCATGCCGCAGCAGCCTGCAAACACCGGCACGTCGACTCTTTCGGCAAACCGGCGGGCTATTTGCGTAAACTGCGCTTCCAATCCCGGCATTTTTTGCAGCGAGCAAACCGGGTGCAGTACTACGCTTTCTTTTTTATGGAGTATCCTGATTTGCGGCAACACAAAATCGTGCACATAGGTAACACTGTCAATGATAGTCAGCAGATCAAATTTGGCCTTGTTCTCTTCGGTTAAAGCGCCGCGGCAATGCGTAAGCGTTTGTGTGCACGAGGTTACATCTAAAACAACCGGCAGCTTCCCCTTAGCGGTAACTTCCCATAGCTGGTCAATAGTAGCATTTGCTGAATAATGATAGGCGTCTTTAAACCCTTTGGATGAATAGATCTGCCCGCAGCAGCTTTTCTGGATATCCTGCGGGATGACAACATTAATGCGTGCTTTGGCCGACACATCCATAAAAGTTTGCATCACCCCTTTTTGTCCATACTGTGGCTCGCCCATGGCACGCGATATACATGCCGGGAAGTACACTACCGAACGTATATGAGTAGCGTTATACAAATTACCCGGAATAGCGTCGGCCACGGCTAACTGGTTTGACCATAACGGGAACGCCGGGACAATTTTTCGCAATCCTTTAGTCAGCCTGAACATAGCTTGCTGGCCAAATATACGGTTAATAAACACCCCCGTTTTTAACCCCAGGCAAACCAGTTTATAAATCAACCTAAACCTGTGCGCCGTAAATAAAGCTACTGCATTAGCAACATCCGAATGGTTTTCCCTGCGTAATCGTTTTATCAAATCGCCGGTATTAATATCAACCGGGCAGGCTGTCGCGCATAAGCCATCAACGGCACAGGTCTCCATCCCTTCGTACTGATATTGATTCAGCAGTTCTTTATACTGTGGATTGTAGCCTTTATTTTTTAATCGCAACAGTTCGCGGCGCACCACGATGCGCTTGCGCGGGGTAAGGGTTATGTCGCGGCTTGGACATTTGTGCTCGCAGAATCCGCATTCAATACAGCGGTCAACTTCTTCTTCTACCTGCGCCAGCTCTTTCAGGTTTTTGATATAAGCCTGTTTATCAGCATTGATAATGACCCCCGGGTTAATCAGGTTATCCGGGTCGACAGTTTCTTTTACCGCTTTCATAATGCGATAAATTTCGCCGCCCCATTCGGTTTCCACAAAAGGCGCCATATTGCGGCCGGTACCATGTTCTGCCTTTAATGCCCCATTATATTTTTTAACGACCAGGTCAACTACATCTTGCAAAAAAGCCTGATAACGCTCAACCTCGGCAGGTGTATCAAATGCCTGGGTTACTACAAAGTGGATGTTGCCATCCTTAGCATGGCCAAATATGATAGCGCGGGCATAACCATGCTTTTGAAACAGTTGTTGCAGGTCGATGATCGCATCGCCCAAGCTATCAACCGGGAACGCAACGTCCTCCAAAATGACCGAAGTACCACTAACCCGCACCGCACCTACTGCAGGAAACATCCCTTTACGCACCTTCCAGAACAAAGCCTGCTCTGCCGGAGCCGAAGTAAACTCGGCTTCCTGAAGCAATGAAAATTCATGCGTGATAGCCAGGAAAGCATCCATTTGCAGTTTCAGTTCATCCTGTGTATTACCCTGAAACTCTACCAGCAAAGCTGCAGCATTGTCGGGCAGTGTTTTGATGACGGCAGGCATACCACTTATGTTTTCTATGGATTGCAGCGAAGCCCTGTCCATCAGCTCAACAGCAGCCGCACCGGCATTGGTCAGCGGGCGGATAGCCTGGCAAGCCGAATAGATGTCAGTAAAATAAAGTATGCCCGTAAGTTTTTCGGGATAATCCGGCACAGTTTGCAATACCGCTTCGGCAATAAAGCCCAGGGTCCCCTCGGCGCCTATCAGCAAGTGCGCCAGGATATCCATCGGCTCCTCAAAATCAATGAAAGCATTTACTGAATAACCGACGGTATTTTTGGTTTGATATTTTTGGCGGATCTTGTCATACATAGCCTGATCGTTCAGGATAAGCTGGCGCAATTCCTTTAGTTTGTTATAGATTGGTGCCGACTCCGTTTTAAACCGCTCATAATCGGCAGGCAGCTCAGTGTTGTAGCGCTTGCCATCGGCCAAAATAAAGGTGATATATTTTACGGTATGATAAGAGTTTTTACTCACGCCGCAGCACATACCGCTGGCATTGTTAGAGATAATGCCACCCATCATGGCCGCGTTGATACTGGCGGGGTCGGGACCAATTTTACGCTGATATTTTTTGAGGAAAGTATTTACGTTGGCGCCAATGGCTCCGGGTTTTACCCGCACCAGTTCGCCATTATTTTCAATAGTAACTTTGTTCCAATGCTGGCTCAGATCAACCAATATACCATCGGTAATTGATTGGCCCGACAAGCTGGTACCGGCGGTGCGAAAAGTAATCGGGACGTTATGCCGCCTTGAAAAAGCCAGCAGATCAATTATCTCTGCCTCTGAAACAGGCAACACAACAGCCTTTGGCCGCAGGTAATAAAACCCGGCATCGGGTGCTGACGAAACCAGGTCAATCAGGTTTGTCTTTATCCGCCCGGCGGGCAATATTGCCCCCAATAAATCTCCGATCTTTTGATCCACAATAAGCGTTACTTTTTAGGTTTATACTGCTTCGCGGTAGCCGAAAAGCTGTGCTAATTTAAGACATTCGGCCGAAGGTAAAATACCATCAGACGAAGTCGGTTCAAATAAACTTGAGGCAGCGGCACAAACACCAAGATTAAGGCACCCGGTAATATCCATGTTATTATGCACACCTGTTAATACCCCCGCGGCGAAAGCATCACCGGCACCCGATGCTCCGGCAATTTTTTCGGCAGGCATGTTGATGCTGGGTTGGTAATGCGTTTGTCCCTCCCTGCTTACGGCAATTACCCCGGTGGGGAAATGCAAAATTACCCATTGCTTAACGCCCATGTCGATGATACGATGTGCAGCTTCGTAGCATCGCTTCAAGATAATGCTGCCATCCATCATCGTATCAATACCGGTAATCATTCCGGCCTCATACTCGTTCACAAACAGGTAATCGATGAATGGCAGCGATGGCGGAATCACATCTTTAAATCGATCTGAGCGCTCGCTCACAATATCCACCGAAGTGATCAGCCCCTGCGCTTTGGCATTTTTTAATACTTTGGTACCGCGGGTGGTGCCGTCGGCCTCTATAATATCCAGTTTATCCAGCAGCAGCAGGTAGCCCAAATGAAAGATCTTATCCTGCGAAGCAGAAAAGTCAAAATCATCGATGTCCAACAAAGCATTGGCTCCGCGCTGATGGAAAAAAGTGCGCTTGCCGGTACTTTTAACACTCATTACATCAGTATATGACGTATGGGCTTTGCCAGTTTTGCGGATCTGGGCGGTGTTGATGCCCAGGCCTTGACAATGGCTGATAATACGGTCGCCCTTCTCATCATCGCCCACTAAACCTACCCCACTCAGCGGGAAATCAGCCTGTAATTTTACCAGCCCCATGATGACATTATAAGCCGAACCGCCATTACAGCTGCTCTCGGTAAATATGTTTACCAGCTTTTCTTCTTCCGGAAAAACATCGATCAGTTTTACCTGATCCATGATCCAGTTGCCGCCAACCAAAATACCGTTTCTCATGGTTTATTTATCGCTTAATAGTTTTACTATCGGTGGCTCATTCTCATCAATTTCTGCATACCGCCCAATATTCGGGTCAGAGAAAAAATTATCGTTCAGATCATCATTTGCGGTTGATACCTCGCCGATAATACATTCGTCCGAGGCCGGAAAAAACTCATGCCAGATGCCTGGCTCAATAGTTACGCGCTCTCCTGATTTAAGATGCAATTCATCGCCCGACTTAAAATCTTTGAACTGACCATTCACTTTCATCTGGAATACGCCTTGCCCCACTCCGTGAGCCGGGTCATTAGCCCAAAGGCGGATAACCAGCTCGCCTGTGCGGCAAATAATGTCTTCTTTCTTTTTTTTATGGGTGTGCGATGGCGTGGTTTGCCCTTTGGCGGCATACATCAGCTTTTCGCAATATTCAACCTCTTCGGCCAGATTAATCAGGATCAAACCATACTTTTTAAAGTCGCCTAAGCCAAAGTCGGTTACATCCCAGCGGGGCCGCGGTGGCAATGCCCAGCCGTTTTGTTTAAAAAACTTACCCGAGGTTACAATTGCCTGGTTGATCTCTGATCTTTTCATACCGGTTGAGTTTGGTTATAATCTATTTTTTCGACAGTTTGATTAGCGAACGATTTCAGCGCCGCGTCAAACACATAATGACTGGCAACAGCTTCGTCAGGTGTAACGCAACCAAAGCGACCATTTAAAAAGCCTTCGCGCTCGGCTATGTAACCGGCCAGCATCTGCATAAAGCAGTCGGCAAAGCCTGGCTCGAAGATACCGCCGGTAATAACCGGGAACGGCACGCCCTTAAAGCCCAGGTCGGTGCGCTGCCAGTACTGGTCGCCGTCAATGCGGAAGGTCCACAATGCTTTGGTATCTTTAGTACTGTATTTAATACCGCCTTTAGTGCCAAATATCTCTATGTACCAGGTATTGGTTTCGCCAGGTGCAATACGTTTCATTTCCAGCAACATCGGTACTTGTTTACCGTCGATAGTTACCTGAGTGTTCAGGGTTGCGTTGTTCCAGGTATCGCAAACGGCCATGCCGCCTTTACCATCAGGGCGTTGTTCTACTATCTTTTGCAGGTTGGCATAAACCGCTTCCGGCTTCCAGCCCAAACGCAGCGGAACGTGCAGCACGTGCATACCCAGATCGCCCATTACGCCTATTTCGCCGCAATATTTAACCTGGCGCTTCCAGTTGATAGGTTTATTGGGGTCGATGTCGCTCGAGTGCAAAAAGCCCGCTTTTATCTCAATGATCTCGCCAATTCGTCCTGACTTCACTTCCTCGATCACTCTTTGCGGACCAGGCAGAAAAGGCATCTCCGAACTGCAACGTACAAAGCGGCCCAGGGCCTCACCTTTATCACGGATAGCCAGGGCAGCTTCCAGGTCGATACCAAAAGGTTTTTCGGCCAGCAGGTCTTTGCCTGCTTCTAAAACTTCGATATAAAAATCTTTGTGCAGGTTATGCGGCAGGGCCACATAAACCACATCGATATCGTCACGCTGTAATAATTCTTTATAGTCGGCGGTCAATAAGTCGACTGACGAAATATTTTTATACCACTCCAGCACCTGTGGATTCAGATCGCAAACAGCCTTCAATGCTACCTGCGCGGGGAAATCATTCAGCGCAAACCAGCGCCCAAATGAACTGGCTGCTTCGCGACCCATCAGTCCGCCGCCTATAATACCTATATTGATTGTTTTCATGGTCATTTTTATTTTTTGGTCATCTGAGCATAGCGAAGGATCTTATTTAGGCGACAAGTTAATCGTATAAGATTCTTCGCTATCGCTCAGAATGACAATTTTGTTACCCTTAGCACCTAACGATTTATTTCAATAAATGCATTACATCTGCCGGTTTTGCACCCTCATGCACCAGGGCCATCAGCGCTTTGGTCATGCCTGCCGGGTTAGCATGCTGAATAACATTACGGCCGTAAACAATGCCCTTAAAGCCTTGCTGCATTAGCCCGTAAGTACGTTGCATAATCTCTTCGTCGCTGGCTTTGCCGCCGCCGCGCACCAGTACCGGGATGTTGCCTGCAATTTCAACCACACGGTGATATTGGGTAACATCGTCAGTAGGGTCGGCTTTAATGATATCAGCACCCAGCTCAACGCCTTGTCTTACCAATGGGATGATCTTTGACGGATCGCCATCAACCATGTAACCACCAGCCTCTTTATTGGGCCGAAATACCAATGGCTCGATCATCAGCGGCATAGCATACTGCTCGCAAACCGGTTTTATTTTCAGGATATTGCGGATACACTGGTCGGCAACCTCAGGCTCGCCGGGGATGCTGAACAAATTTACCACCACGCAAGTGGCATCTAAACGTAAAGCCTGCTCAACCGGATTGCCAATCATACGGCTAAATAATGCTCTTGGCAAGTCTTTGCCATACACGTTAGCCACGTCGGTACGCAGTACCAGTGACGGTTTTTGGCGACCGGGGATTGACTGTAAATATTGCGCCTGGCCAATGGTTAGCTGTATTGCATCCGGAGCGGCATCAACCAAAACGTCGACTGCTTTTTTGATATTTTCAATTCCATTTAAGAACGGATATTCGTTAAAAAATCCATGATCTATAGCCACGTCAAAGCAATTGCCCGAGCGGCCGTTAAATAATCTGTTTAATCTGTAGGTCTTCATTCTTCAAAGATATATTTTTATAGGTTGTATATACAAGATGCCGGGCTATTATTTATGCTGATCCGACAGAAAAATATTCATTACACCGCCCTTAGCTATGGTTTTGTAGGCGATACTATTCAATTTATAACCGACGCCGTTTAAGTTTACGGACCTAATATAAATGGAAGATGCCGTATTTTTAAATACATTGATGGTAAACTTTTTACCATTGTCCAGATTAATTACTGCCTTTTTAAAAAGCGGGGTGCCCAACTGGTAATTATCAGACACCGGATTGACCGGGTAAAAGCCTAATGATGAAAAAATATACCAGGCGCTCATCTGCCCCGAATCGTCATTACCACTTAAGCCACCAGGGCCATCGGTATATTCCTCTTCGCGTATACGGGCAACAACCTGCTGGGTTTTCCAGGGGGCATTGGTAAAGTTATACATATATGGGGTTTGATGCCCCGGTTCGTTACCATGCCAGTACTCGTCTTTGATAAAAATACTGTCGAGCGCATTTTCTAATTTATCCTTACCGCCCATTAATTGTGTTAGCCCTACAATATCCTGCGGAACATAAAAAGTGTACTGACGAGCTGTGCCTTCGGTAATATAAGAGGTTTTTTTATCGGGATAAAAAGGCGTGATCCAACTGCCATCCGCGTGTTTGCCACGCATTAAGCCGGTGGACACATCAAATACATTTTTATAGTTTTTTGAGCGGGATAATAATTGGCTGTAATCCTTTTTCTTACCCAATGCTTCGGCAAACTTAGCCAGTGCATAATCGTCATAAGCATACTCTAATGTACGCGACACCTGTTCATTGCGATGCGGCGCATCTTTAACGCCATCTTCCAGCGGGATGTAACCGTATTTAAGGTATGAGCCCAGCGCGCGGCGGCCTTTGCCCCCTATATATTCTGCTTGTGGCGCTATGTCAACCGCGTTTTGCCTGAGCAGGCGATATGCTTCTTTTACATCATAACCGGCAATCCCTTTCAAATAAGCCGACGCAATAAATGGCGCAACATGGTCGCCAATCATGGCGCTGGTATAGCTGTTCCAGGCCGGGAATATCGGCATCCAGCCGCCCTGCTGCCCTTTCAGGATCATGGAATGAATGATGTTGCTAACCAGCTTAGGCTGCAAAATTTCCAGTAACGGCAGCTCGGCGCGGTAGATATCCCACATCGACAGATCATCGTAATAATTTTTACCTGCGGATAGCTTTGCATTCTGATACTGATGCGAGAACTGCGGATAGGTACCATCGACATCATTATACAACCTCGGCATAATCATGCTGTGATACATGGCGGTGTAAAAAATGTGCTTATTCTTTTCGCTCGGGTCTGTGATCTCAATTTTATGTAATGCTTTCTCCCAGGCAGCAGCAGCTTGTTGACGTACCCGGTTAAAGTTCCATTGCG
>DATCXS010000368.1:0-4734 GCA_036565645.1 Mucilaginibacter sp. | reverse complement strand
AGATCGGTCATGGCATCTTTAGCAAAGGTCAGGTTATAACCCAAAACGCTGGCATCGCGCGCGGTGGCCTCGACACCAATGCTGGTAGCTATGCCGCCCAGCACAATGCCGGTTATGCCACGCTTTTGCAGTTCGTCATGTAACGTCGTTTCCGGAAAAGCGCTCCAGGTGTGCTTGGTAATCAGCAGATCGCCCTCTTTGACTTCCAGCTGCGAAATGATATTTGCAGCACCTGTAGCTTCAATTTTCGCTTTCATCTCGCGGATGCCTTCTTCCGTCTTAGGCATCTGCGACCGCTCCACCCGCGACAGTGTCCACTTAGCACCTACGGTAATTACCCGAACAAAAACCACCGGCAGCTTTTTATCCCAGAAAGCATCAATCAGTTGACTGCAGTTTTTAACCACATCATTAAAAGGGTGTACGGTTTGCAGACCCGCAATGCTGTTTTGTAAATCGATTAAAACCAATGCGGTTTTAGGGTCAAGTGCAGTGATCATAGGTATAATTTTGTTAAAGACCGACCGGTTTTTAAAGGTTATCTGCCCATAAAAGTATAATAAATCTGCTAAACAGCAGCGTTGCACTACAGATAATTATGGTTGGTCGTCATCATCATCACGATCTGTAAAGCGGGCCACATCCTCGCCCTTATGTACATTTCGATTAGGATGTTTAATTTCCGCTTCTCCTGCTGACACATCATCATCATCCAACTCATCCAGTTCGTCATTAATCTCGTCCAGGTTGTCTAAATCCTTTTCGCTGCCCGAAGGTTTGCCCTTACGCGGAAAAGTACTTACGTTTTCTCTCTTTGTCATAACTCAATATTTAAATCATTGTACTGATAACAAAAAGATAGCCAAAGGCCCCGGCCTTGTGTGATTTCTTCACGACACTGCCCGGATCTTATAAATTAAACAAAAGGTCTATTCATAATCTGGCAAACTATTTACATTTCCATGCTTTCACTCCTCCTTAACAATTTGCACATTTGCATATCTGCTCCCGATAGCTATCGGGATTAAACATCAAAACACAATGATCCACAAGAAAACAAGAACATATATCCCGGCCGACCTGGAAATTAAATGGGAAACGCTCGAACCTATTTATCAGGACCTGTTAAAGCGCCCTATCAATTCGGTCGAAGAACTGGTACAATGGCTGCATGACCGCAGTGAGATTGAGGCGGCTTTAGAGGAAGATTTCGCCTGGCGCTACATCCGCATGACCTGCGATACCGCCAGCGAGCAATTATTGGCCGACTTTCAATATTTTGCAACCGAGATTGAACCAAAAATTGCCCCTTACAGTAATGAGCTTAACAAAAAGCTGGTAGCCAGCGAATACCTGGACCAACTGGATAAAGATAAATACTTTGTTTACCTGCGCGGCATCAAAAAGTCGCTGGAACTGTTTCGCGAAGAGAACATTCCGCTGCAAACCGAGATACAGGTTGAGCAGCAAAAATACCAATCAATAAGCGGCTCACTGTCGGTTCACATCGGCGATAAAGAGTATACCTTAGAGCAAGCTGCCGTATTTTTAAAAGATACCGACCGCGCCAAGCGTCAGGAAGTTTGGGAGAAGATAACCAACCGTCGCCTGCAGGAAAAAGAAAAGCTGGACGACCTGTTTGATCACCTGCGTGTGCTGCGGCATAAGGTGGCCCTGAATGCCGGTTTTGAAAACTATCGCGATTATAAGTTCCAGGAGCTGGGACGTTTTGCCTACACCCCGCAGGATTGCTACGCATTTCACGAGGCTATCGAATTGGAGATTGTTCCTATCCTGCGCCAGCAGGCCAGACAGCGCCAGCAAGCTTTGGGATTAGAAACACTGCGCCCGTGGGATATGGATGTGAATACCTCTGGCAAACCGGCCTTGAAACCGTTCAATAACGGCGAGGAGCTGGTCGAAAAATCTATTCAATGCTTTCGCAACATCAATAGTTATTTGGGCGAGCGCCTGGAGATCATGAAAGATAACAAATTGTTCGACGTAGAAAGCCGTAAAGGTAAGGCTCCGGGTGGTTATAACTATCCGTTGTCAGAAACCGGCGCTCCTTTCATTTTCATGAATTCGGCCAATACCTTTCGCGATTTGACTACGATGGTGCATGAAGGCGGCCACGCAGTACATACCTTCCTGACTGCCGATCTGGAATTGAATGATTTCAAGCATTGTCCGTCAGAAGTTGCCGAGTTGGCTTCAATGTCTATGGAATTGATATCGATGGATAACTGGGATGTATTTTTTGATAATGAAGAGGATCTGAAACGTGCCAAAAAAGATCAGTTGGTTGATGTATTAAAAACCTTGCCGTGGGTAGCCGTGGTCGACCAGTTTCAACACTGGATCTATACCAACCCCGATCATACACCCGCTGAACGTGCCGGGGCATGGTTAAAGATCTATGAACCATTTGGCGCCGGCTTTGCCGGCTGGAGCGGATTGGAAACTGCCGAACAAAATCTGTGGCAAAAGCAACTGCATATTTTCGAGATTCCGTTTTATTATATCGAATACGGATTTGCGCAATTAGGGGCCATCGCTGTATATAAGAACTATAAGGAAAACCCTGAAAAAGCCTTACAGCAATACCTGGATGCCCTAAAATTAGGTTACACCAAAACCATTAAAGAAATATACGAAACAGCAGGTATTCAATTTGATTTCAGCGCCAGGTATGTTAAAGAACTGGCCGAATTTATTAAAGCCGAAATTGATAATTTATAAGTCAAATTAGCTGTTTATCAGTAAAATATCATTTTACTCAAAATAGAAAGTGCGGCCATAAAAAGCCGCGCTTTTTTTGTCTATATCACTGTCATAAACCAATTGACAATGCCATTTTGGTACGGTTTTAGGGACACAAAGGGTATGAAAAAGATATTTTTAATTTCCGCATCATTAATATTATCTGCTTTTGCCGGTTTTAGCCAGGCTTTAAAACCGGTAGCTATTGATAGTGCAGTTACTGTGTCATTACCCGAAGCTTATACCAAAACAGATACGCTGGGTCAGCAAATATATTCGTCAAATTCGCCGTTAGGATATGTAGTAGTTCTACGTACCCCTAATGCTAAAAATACTCCTCCGCTTAAACATGAGGACGATCTGGATAATGTATTTAAAGAAAACATCAAAAATATACAAGCCGGCACTGATTATGCCAGCGCTCAATTTGTGCGCGACACCACTATCGGCAAGCTAAAGGCAAAAACTTTTACGCTGCAAACCGATAACGGCCAGGGCGACATTCAACTCAGAAACATTGTGCTGCTATATACCAATGCAGCCACTTATATTTTTGAGTATGTTTATCCAAATGCCCGAAAAGAAATGGTATCAGGCGAGTATAAATCCTTCATTAATTCCATCAAACTGGCGCCTACGTTGGACCGCACAGACCAGTACCTCTCAAATTCTAAAGGTCTTTCAGTAACGTGGGCAGTTGTGATGATTGGTATTATTTTATTGATCGTTGCGAGTATTTACTGGTATCGTCAGCGACAAAAGACTTTGGAACTGGAATAACGTGATTTAAAATAAAAGCTCTGCCGGTTGGCGGGGCTTTTTTGTAGAAGTCGATTTCAAGGATTCGCTGTACAGGTTAATACACTAAAACCAATACTTCTATTTCTTCAATAATCCTTTCTGCCATTTAGCCGATTTCAAAAATTGCCTGTTCTCGACCCACCACAGCCAAACAACCGTAACCACAACTCCAATGGTAGAGCCTGCCGTAACATCCTCAAAAAAATGCTGACTCAGGTACATACGCGAGTAACCAACCAATGCTGCCAATAATAACAAAGGAAATCCCCAGAATTTCTTTTTTGCCCAATACGCAATAATAATGGCAGTTGAAAAAGCAGTAACCGTATGTCCCGAAGGAAAGCTATGATAACTTAGCTGATTGGTTCCTGCCACAAAATGGATATGACTTAACTGATTGTGAAAGTATAATTTAGGTCGCGGTGCCGAAAACAAAAACTTAAGAGGCTGGGCAACAATCCCTGAACTAAGCGCATAACTGCCAATCAGTATAAACGCCTTCCGGTAACTAAACAACAGCAGGATCAGCGCGATAGCAATCGTTGTCCAGCCGTTGCCAATGTCGGTAATGTATGGGGCGATAGTATCGGCCCAGGGCCAATTGCGGGCGTTTACGGCAAAATAGATTTCTGACCGTGTGTGTGTCAGCTTAATAATGAGGCAAATAGCTATCAATATCAGATAGGGTATGAAAAAAAATCTCACTTTGTACAAAACGTCCTTTATGCCGATATTCATAGGTGCAAAGTAAGCATATCCTAACAAAAAAATGGTTATGTTTGATAGCTTTGCAGCAAAATAAGAAGAATGTCAAAAGGTATATTTCGTAAAAAATCAATCAGCAAAATATTAGACGACGTTGCCTGCGGTTTTAGTGACGGCGATCACTCAGGCAGCGGCTCACAGCTTAAAAAAGTGCTGAATGTGCGCGACCTGACCCTGATGGGCATAGCTGCTGTGGTAGGTGCCGGTATATTTTCGACCATTGGCGAGGCATCATTTTACGGGGGGCCTGCGGTAAGCTTATTATTTGTTATCACTGCCATTACCTGTGGGTTTTCGGCACTTTGCTATGCTGAGTTTGCTTCGCGCATTCCGGTTGCGGGTAGTGCCTATACTTATGCCTACGCGTCATTTGGCGAACTGATTGCCTGGATTATCGGCTGGGAT
>DATCXS010000216.1:0-3295 GCA_036565645.1 Mucilaginibacter sp. | reverse complement strand
CCATCTGGATCATGTGTACCAATCCGCTCACCAGCATGCCGAACGTACGGCTGGTTGAAGAGGCTTTGAAGAAGGCCAAATTTGTGGTAGTACAGGAGATCACCAATAAATCACAGTGTCTGGAGTACGCCGATGTGATTTTGCCTGCCGCTGCCTGGGCTGAAAAGGAAGGCACCATGACTAACTCTGAGCGGCGCATCAGTTATTTGAATAAGGTATTGAATGCGCCCGGCGAAGCCTCGCCGGATGCAGAGATCATTTGCCGCTTTGCGCAAAAAATGGGTTATAAGGGGTTTAATTTTAAAGACAATGCCGCTATATATGCCGAGCATGCCAGGCTTACTGCTAAAACCAATATTGATATTAGCGGATTGAGTTATGAGCTATTAAAAGAACGCAAGACGGTACAGTGGCCCTATAAAAAGAAAAGTCCACCAGCAGGCACACCGCGTTTATTTACGGATAAAAAGTTTTATACGCCGTCGCAAAAAGCCATCATCCACGCGGTACCTGATGCCCTGACCAGCGAGCAGCCTAATAGCGATTTCCCGTTCATCCTCACCACAGGCCGCATTCGCGATCAATGGCATACCATGAGTAAAACCGGCAAGGTGAACAAGCTTAACCAGCACTATGCCGAGGCTTTTGTGGAGATACATCCTGCGGATGCGGAAAGATTAGGTATTAACGAGGGCGATGTTACAGTGATCACTTCTAAACGAGGGTCGGTGCAGGTTAAGGCCAATATATCGGGACAAATAAAAAGAGGCGTGATATTCCTGCCGATGCATTGGGGTAAGATTTTGGGTAATGATCTTAATCGTGCCAACAACCTTACCAGCGACTTAATCGACCCGATCTCCAAAGAACCGGACTTTAAATACTGCGCAGTTAGCGTGGCGAAATTCAAAAAGCCCTTTCAACGCATTGTGGTTATCGGTGCCGGGGCCGGGGCTTATGGTTTTGTCAAGTCATATCGCGAACTGAATCGCGACGACGAGATCACCATTTTCAGTAAAGAGAATTACCCGTTCTATAACCGCGTCATGCTCCCCGACTACATCAGCGGCGAGCAAGCCTGGGAGCAACTGGTAAAGATGAAGGACGAGGAAGAGCCCGAATATAAAATTAAAATGCTGCGCGGCATAAGCATCGAAAAGATTGACCGTCCAAACAAAACGGTAACAGACTCGCGGGGTGCCAAAACCCCTTACGATGTATTGGTTATTGCCACGGGTAGCAGGGCTGCAGTCCCGAAACATGTACCGCCGCTGCCGGGCATTTTTACCATGCGTAACCGGAATGATGCTGACAGTTTCAAAAAGCATATCCCGGCAGATGGGCATGTAGTGATAGTTGGCGGTGGTTTATTGGGCCTGGAGATGGCCGCTTCACTACGCGAGATTGGTAAGCGGATCACTATTATCCAACGAACCTCAAGGTTTTTAAACCGGCAATTGGATGCGCTGGGCAGCCAGCTGCTGCATGAGGAAATGGTTGACCAGGGTTGTGATATTTATTATGATGACGAGATACAGCTGTTTTATGGCAGATCAAAGCTCACCGGCATCGGTTTAAAAAGTGGTCGCAAGATCAACTGCGATGCGATGATACTGGCCATTGGCACTACACCAAACCATGAGCTGGCTAAAGAGTGCGGACTGGAATGCCGCCGCGGCGTTATTGTCAATGAGCGCCTCCAAACGAGCGACCCGAACATTTATGCCATTGGCGAGATTGCCGAGTTTAACGGCACCCTGTATGGCATCACCGCCGCTGCCGAGCAGCAGGCTCATGTGGTTGCTACTTACATGAACGGCGACATTGCCAGTTATTATAAGGGCAGCTTGTTTATGAACATCATCAAGATACACGGATTTGATTTGTGTAGTATCGGCTTGTCTGAGTGTCCGGATGATGATAACTACGAGGAGGTGGTTTTTACCGATAAAGCCAAGCGATATTATAAAAAATGCATTATTACACAGGACAGATTGGTAGGTGCAATACTTATCGGCGACAAAAGTGAATTCCTGGAGTTTCGCGACCTGATAGCCAACCAAACCGAATTGAGCGAAAAGCGATTGCAATTACTGCGCAGCGGTAACAAAGCGGACCCGGTAATGGGTAAACTGGTGTGCAGCTGCAATAATGTAGGCAGCGAGAATATCCGCCAGAAAATTACCGAAGGTTGCGATAACCTGACCGACCTGTGCGCTGCAAGCGGCGCGGGCATGGGCTGCGGATCGTGCCGCCCGGAAGTGAAACGCATTTTAGAAGAAACGTTAGCCAACATAATCGAAATCAAAAGCGCATGAAACACCTGATCAAGATCAATCTGCCGGGCGGTTTCATATCAGCCGGCGACCTGTACGAGATACTGCTCATTGCCGAGAGCGCAGGAGCTTCGACCATACGCTTTGGCAACCGGCAGCAGTTGTATTTTGAGATAGATGTGAATAACCTGGAAGATCTGGAACTGGACATGCTGAAATCCGAGATCAGGTTTGAAATTGATGCTGATGAGCACCCCAACGTTATCAGCTCGTACGTTACAGACAGTATTTTCAACCACCATGAGGGCTGGCTCCGCGAAGGTGTCTATAAGGATATATTCGATGCGTTTGACTATCAGCCAAAGCTGAAAGTGAATTTGGTAGACCATAACCAAACTTTTGTTTCGTTCTTCAGCGGTAATATTAATTTCATCGCGTCAAGCACCAACAATTATTGGTTCACTTACATCCGTTTCCCTAAAACAGATCAATTATATTGCCTGCCATCGCTGGTTTACTCGGAGGATATCCCGGCGTTGGCCCGGGCCATAGAGCAAACTATCTTAAAGCAAAAGGAGTTATTCTACGGTCGGACGGAAATTGATGAAAAGTTGCTTCAGAAAACACTCACTGCCAAGCTCAATCTTGCCTTCAGGCCCGTTACCGAGACGCTCAAACTGCCCGACTTTTACCTGCCGTATTATGAAGGTTTTAATAAATACGGCAACAAATGCTGGCTAGGTATTTACCGGCGCAATGAGTTGTTTCCGTTGGATTTTTTGAAGGATGCCTGTTTGTTGTGCCTGCAGTCGCGCATCGGCCAAATTTATATTACACCCTGGAAGTCTATCATCATTAAAGGAATTGAGCAAACAGATCGCGGGCAGTGGGGATTGATCCTGAGCAAGTATCACCTCAACATCCGCCATGCGGCTAATGAGCTTAACTGGCAAATCGAAGATATTTGCCCCGAAGGCTTGGAGCTAAAACAACAGCTGGTACGCCAGTTTGAAGAAGCC
>DATCXS010000142.1:0-5154 GCA_036565645.1 Mucilaginibacter sp. | reverse complement strand
ATCAGTGAGCCGGCGCCTAAAATATCTATATCACGTTCGGCAGGTTGCGGGGCAAACATAGCAGGATCAACCCCACAGGGTACAAGGTGCTGCGGACTAACGCCGTAGTTCTTTCTAAATTCAGCCACCACAAAATCCGATAAAGCGATCAGGTTGCTACCATCGGTAACCATACGGCACACATACCGGTTGCCCGGTCGCGCATCCTGACCTAATAGACATGCATAATTTTTTAAGCGGTGTTTTTGGGCAAACTGATGAGCAACAAATGCACACTCGTCCAACCAGAAGCTCAGCAAACCGATAACTTCGTTTTCTTGATGTAGCTGCTTTAACTTTTGCCGGGCTTTGAACCATAATAAGCGTCTGGATAGCCCACTTTTACCTTTGCCACCCAGCGAAATTATCCGGATACCATTCCAATGATACTCGCATGACTGATATGGGTATTGGAATGACAAAACGATAATGTTTAATTCGGCATAGGTATCGTGCAACACGCGCACAAATATTTGCCGGTCGGGCAGCCATACGGTATCGGCTTCATTTTCAGGGAAACCCGGTGTGAGTATGATTAGTGTTTTACGCATAAGCCACCACCTCCGGATTGATTATTTTATTGCAAAATTCCAGGCTCCCGGTATTATGCGTAATTAATATCACCATCTTGCCGCGGCGGGTTAATTCTTTCAGCCTGCCCAGAATCATCCGTTCCGATTCCTCATCCATCTCAGAAAAAGCTTCGTCCAGTATCAGCAGGTCAAAATCATGGTAAAGTGCACGGGCCAGCATTAGGCGCTGGCGCTGACCACCGCTTATATTTTTTCCGTTTTCGCGGATAAACTCATTGATACCGTCAACATAGCTGTCAATCAATTCATCCAGGCCGCAAAAGTTAATTATTTTATGCAGCTTTTTGGTGTCACAAGGCTCATCAGATAGGGTGATGTTCCTGGCCAGCGTATCATTAATAATAAAGGTTTGCTGTTTTACGTATGATATCCGGCTTAAAAACCCCTGCCTTTTTATCCAGTTGGTTCGGGCATTATTAAATAGGATATTGCCTTTGTGATGCTTTAAAAAGCCAAGCATTAACTGAATAATGGTGGTTTTGCCCTTGCCGGATGCAGCCGCCAGGCCCACAAAATCGCCTGCCCGGATCTCAAAGCTCAGGTTATTTAAAATATAGCCCTGGTCATACCTGAACTTCACCTGGTCAAACACAATAGATCGCAACGGTACAACTGCGTCGACTATCGGGATCTGGTTTTCGACAGGCTGCAGATCGGCAATATTGAAACCATAAGTTTTGATCTGGCTGGCGCTGTTCAGTATTTTAATAATGCCGGGGATGATCTTATAACTGGCAGCCATAAAAACGCCGATGGTTAACAAACTCACGGCCGGTGTGCCTGCAGAAAATTTATTAATGGCGATGAGCACAAAGAAGCCCATAATGGCAAAAACTTCTACCAGTCGCGAGGTCAAGCCCTGCAAGGTTTGCTGTGTGGCTATATTGTTATTAAGCTGCAATTGCTGTTCATGATACCGGCTCACAAAAAAATCGTCCTTACGGTATACATTGCTTTCTATGTAACCCTCCAATGATTCTTTTAAGTGCTGAATTACCTTTTGGCTCACCGCCCGATTATTATTACGAATGGTTTTTAATTTGTTACGGATAAAATTAGCCAGTAACACAACCGGCGGCAGCATCAGTAATAACAGCAAAAAAAACAGGGTAGGATGCCAAACTAAAACGCCTGTCATTGTTATCAAAATTAAAACAGACTGCGACACCAATTGCTGAACATTGGTTAGTATATAGTTGCTAAATTCGATGGGCTGATTACTGATACGGCGGATCAGCACCGATGAATCAGTATCGATAAAGCGCAGGTAATCGTCCTTTAAATAGGTTCGTATGTTGCGCTCGGATAATCGCGAAGCAATGCCATAAAAGAAAGTTTGTTGCACCCGCGAGCTTAGATAACCAAGCCAGTTCTTCAATCCAAACAGAACCAGGAAAACCGCTATAAATAAAAGCGAATTGCGATTTAGTAAAGCTGTTGGTAAAAATGATAATGCAGCAGGCTCCTGGTTTTTAAGGTAGAAATTGATTACCACCAACATCATCCCCAGAAAAGCAACATCCAGTATGCCCATAACCAGATCAGAAACAACAAGCTGAGCCAGCCTGATCTTTTCGCGAGGTTCAAGGATATTCAGAATGCCGTTGATGATCTGTTTCAAGCCCGGGACGATGTATTGTTTAACTTTTTAAACAATACGGACAAACACCCGCCTGCGTTGCCTATAACATTACTCCTACCGAAGCTCCTGCAAAGTCGCCGCCGGTCATGTCCATGATTTGCCTGATGCCACCTATATTCAGCTCAATAGAAGTCTTCTTGCGATCGGGGTTAGACACCCATACGCCGGTGATCTTGCCTTTATTTTTTTCGCAAATAAGCATACAGGGTTTGTTGCTGTATATAGTGGTGCCGTTCGCATTCAGGCTGCCGGGTTTATAAAACACCACGATTACAGCAGTGGCTGTGCTTATTGCCTGCAAATTGGATGTATTTGACAATATTTTAACCTCGGGGACAGCGTTTGCTTTTATTTGTTTCAGGCTGATGTCCGGCTTGATAATATACGCATAGCTGCTATTTTGAGTATGTTGGATATAAGTAGTAGTAACCTGCCCGCTTACCGGTGCATCGTTTTCGGTATCATTGCCGTTAATACCCGCCCAGCCCGAATGACGGTATTGGGTAAAGGTTTTTACCTGCTGATCTGTATCGGGGAAATAATACGCTTTATTATCGCGCCACAACCAACCATCACCTCTGACTATCTGCCCGCTATGAAAGCTTTGATCGACTGTGGTTACCAGATTTTTATTATTGGGCGATGTAATGCCCGCACCCAAAGCTATCAGCATATCGTTAACCATAAAATAGCTTTTATGCGCTTTGATATTCAGCCGGTCGTACACCATTGCACAGGCACCGGTTTGCCCGTCGGATACCTGACCGACAAACGCGCCTTTATTACCCGAAGTCATGGCTGCTTTGCCGGTAGGGTCTATCGTGGTATCACAGGTAGTTCCCGGCAGCATTGTCCAGTTCCAAACGGCGGGAATGTTGGTATATTCTTTACCGCTGCTTTGCACCAGTGCCAGGCCGTCATTAATAAAAGCCCCCTTTAAATTTTCGGAATTGGTGCCGACTTCCAACCGGCTTACAAAAGGCCCATGCATTTTAATGCTCATCAGGTAATGATCCTTTTTGAGCTGCACCATATAATCGCTGCTCCAGAAAGCTTTGTTACCGGCCATTTTACAGGCCGGCTGTCCCTTATCCGCAAACCCATCTATCACTGTTTTGCAGCCTAACGTTTTATCGAAAGATTTGATCAGATCAAACAGCTCATGCAAATTCTCGCCGCGTTTCAGGCCGGCATTTATTCTGAGCTGGCGGCCAATCGCCGGGATATCCATTGCCTTTTTATAAATGAGCCAGC
The DNA here is from genome assembly GCA_036565645.1 of Mucilaginibacter sp. Lineage (GTDB taxonomy): Bacteria > Bacteroidota > Bacteroidia > Sphingobacteriales > Sphingobacteriaceae > Mucilaginibacter. The sequence continues at coordinate 1,626 of DATCXS010000142.1, read as the reverse complement.
GTAAGCCCTCGGTACAATAATCAACAATTATCTGCTGCTTCGCCTTCTCAAAAGCCAATGGCGTATGCGCCGTTACCGACATCCAGAACAGCAGACTGTTTACAAACGACAATCCGTAATTGCCTACCTGTAGCATCGGGCCATGCTGATGAAAAGAATAATCGGGCTGAATGCCCTCTTTGGTGCTTATGGTGATGACTCCTTGCATACCGGCTATAGCTTTAGCAAATGCATTATAGTCATTATGGATCAAAGCAACCCGGGCCTCGTTATCCAATTGCCAGATCAGATTTTGCCCGGTGGCGGCATGTACGGGGATCCGCGTGGTTACTACATCGTTAAGATAATTCATCTCCTGCTGATCGGCTTTATCGCCCAGTTGTAAAATGGCGCTGCTGTAAACAAAGGGCACGTTGATATTATTATGCCACCAGTTTTCGCAACGAAAATCGTTCTTGATCCAGAAATGCAAAGCCTTATGCGCAGCCGTGAGATAAGCCTGACTATGTGTTTTGAAATAAGCCCGGTTCAATAACAAAACCCGGTATAAATGCCATGCCGGCTTCCATGCCCCCCGTGTTTGGTCTTTGTAATTAATGTCGGGCCAGTTGCCGTCAGTACTTTGGGTTTTCAGGTAGCCTGCGGCATTGTTGTTATACCTGATGTCGTCGGTTAATATAAATCCCCGCTCGGTAGCATAGGTCTTGTCTGACAGTAACATTTGCCGGCAGCGGCTGTGTATCTGTTTGATTAATACATCCGGGTTATTGGTTTGCGCCTGGCAAATTTCCGCCAACAAACAGCCAAATAAAATGAATACTTTTATAATCTTATGAGGTAAATTCATGGTGATTACCAAATGTAATTATTTACGGCATACCCTGTTAACTAAGACCCATTAAATGAGAAACTTCTTTACAGCTATACTGACTTTGAGCTTATTGCTGCAAACCGCAGCATTTGCACAAAACAAACAAATACCCTACGGCCATAATGATAGCGTCGGCAGGTTCTATGACGTGCGGGGTATTAAAATATACACAGAGGTTTATGGCAGCGGCAGGCCATTGCTCATGATCCACGGCAACGGCGGCAGCATAGAGGCTTTTAGCAATAACATACCTTATTTTGCCAAAAAGTATAAAGTTATTGCTGTGGACAGCCGGGCACATGGGCAGACAAAGGATGATCGTGACTCGCTTAGTTTTGAAATGATGGCCGACGACTTTGACGCACTGCTTACCGCCATGCATATCGACTCGGCCTATGTTTTAGGTTGGAGCGATGGCGGCATTAACGCACTGGTATTGGCGATGCGACATCCCAACAAGGTGATCAAACTGGCTGCGACAGGTGCTAACTTATGGCCCGATTCGACGGGTTTAATCCCCTCTTATTGGAAAAGCGAGCAGCGCGATTATGCCAACTGGCAAAAACGCATGCCGCTAAAAGATGCGGCCACGAAAAATGCCTATAAAATATTTATGCTTGACTGGCTACAGCCCAACATTCCCCTCATCGCTTTGCGGGCAATCAAGGCCCCTTCGCTCATCATTGGCGGCGACCACGACCTCATACCCGTGCATCATACGGTGGATATTTACCACAATATTCCGAATGCCTGTT
>DATCXS010000229.1:0-2559 GCA_036565645.1 Mucilaginibacter sp. | reverse complement strand
AAACTCTGTGAAAAATTTCAAGGTTTTTAATAGCGAAGGAGTGCCTGATACTAAATGGGCAAATGTCGATAAAAAAACGTTATAGCGGCGAAGTGTTAAACTTCGACCAGTGGTGTAGCGTATTGTTATTAAAGCATTATTAAAAGCCCGTTTTCGGGGAAGGGTTGGGCTGGTTAGGAGCGGATCATGTGTAACTCAGTATCCAATACTCTGGTCTCAAACTCGGTGATTGGATACTTGCTTTCGATGAGTTTCAGTAACATCTCCACCGCTATCTGACCCATCTCAAATGATTTTTGTTTGACGTAGGATAGGGATGGCTGCAACAGATCCACCACATCTGAATTGGCAAAGCCGGCTATGGCTATTTCCTGGGGATCGAAATTCAGACTTTTCAAAGCACGCACGCACGATATACTGATCCTGTCGCTGCTGATAAAGATAGCGTCAGGTTTTTCAGGCATATTGAGCAGGTCTTTTACGGCATCTTCGACTTCCTGGTAATCATTGCCGCCCCTGTTACAATTGCGGATAAGTTCGGGACGGAAAAGGATATGATTATCAGCCAAAGCCTCCATGTAACCAGACAGACGCTCATTGGTAATAGACAAATGCGGAGAGTTGGACAATAGCGCAATTTTATGTTTGCCTGCTTTAATCAATGATTCAACAGCGTTGTAGGCGCCCTTGAAATTATCAGAGGTTACTTTAAAAGTATCTATCTCATCAATAATCCGGTCAAAGAAAACCATTGGCAGGCCGTCGTCATGCAGAGTTTTCAGGAAATTAAAATCTGAGGTCTCCGCTGACATGGAGATCAGCAACCCATCAACCGAACGTTGCGCCAGGTGATTTACGTTGGCCCGCTCGCGGTCAGACGAGTCATGGGTTTGCGTAATAATAGTATGGTATCCCCGTTCATACGCAATAGACTCGATACCGGCTATCGCCTGCGAAAAAAAGCTATTAGCCAGCTTAGGCACCACAATGCCAATAGAGTAGCTGCGTTTGTTTTTCAAGCTTAACGCTATCGGGTTTGATTTGTAATTGACCTTTTCGGCATAAGCCACCACCAGTTTTTTGGTTTCCTCGCTTATTTCATAACCATCGCGCAAGGCCCTTGACACCGTCGAGGGCGACAGGTGCAGTGCTAAGGCTATATCTTTTATGGTGGCGGGCTTATACATTTTATTCAGCAGATACAAGTATACGGCTTATTAAAAGGAGTGCCATAAAAATTTGAAATCGGTAACGTTTGCATAGAATTTTAATTATCAATTGGCAGGATATTGGCCTTAATTGATAAAAACATGCCAAAATTGTGTAATATTTTAATGATAAAATATCATTTTTAACAGCTGAATATGCTTTCTTTGCTATAACCAATTAAAAACCAACCATACTCAACCATGTCAAAAAACAAATACCTGTTCCCATTAATTTTGGTGACCTCGTTATTTTTTCTTTGGGCGTTTTTGCACAACATTAACGCCATCCTGATTCCGCACTTAAAAAAGGCTTGTCAGCTATCAGATACCCAGTCGTCATTTATTGATTCGGCAGTTTATCTTGGCTATTTTTTAGTAGCAATACCCGCAGGTTTATTTGTGCATAAATACAGCTATAAAAAAGGAATTATTTTAGGGCTTATACTTTTTGGTACCGGCGCTTTACTGTTTATTCCTGCTGCCAATGCACAAAGCTATACCTTCTTTTTAGTGGCCTTATTTATCATAGCCAGCGGGGCAACGTTCCTGGAAACAGTAGCTAACCCTTATGTTTCAGTTTTAGGAGACAAAAAGACCTCGGCGCAACGGCTAAACTTTGCACAATCATTTAATGGTTTAGGTGCCTGTGTAGCCCCCATCATTGGTGGCCGTGTCATCCTTACAGGCGTTGAACATACGCCCGACGAATTAAAACATATGTCTGCCGCACAGCTATCAGCCTATCTGCAATCAGAGTCGGACACCGTAAAATTGCCATATCTGGTTATCGGTATAGCAGTTTTTATTTTGATATTACTCTTCGTGTTTACGCGTATCCCCGATGTTAAGGAAGACGATAGCGCAGTCGAAAGCCACTCGCCGGGTACTGATTTCTCGATAAGTGTATTGAAGCACAGGCATTTATCATGGGCTGTCATAGCGCAGTTTTTCTATGTCGGTGCGCAGGTTGGCGTGGCCAGTTTCTTTATTCGCTACGCAAAATTTGTTGCAGATATAGCCGAAAAAGATGCCGCATTTCTTTGGGGTATGATTGCTATGGGAGGTTTCATGGTGGGCCGTTTCGCGGGTACTTTCTTCATGAAATACATTGATCCGGCCAAATTGCTGAGCACTTATGCAGGCATTAGCGTTCTGTTACTGGCAGTAGGTTTAACAACCCAGGGCAACCTGGCCTTATATTCGATAATGGCGGTGCCGTTCTTTATGTCAATCATGTTCCCGACCATATTTGCTTTGGGCATAAAAGGTTTGGGCGAAGAGACTAAGATCGCGTCATCCTTCCTGGTAATGTCAATCATCGGCGGTGGTATTGCGCCATTGTTCATGGGAT
>DATCXS010000180.1:0-16271 GCA_036565645.1 Mucilaginibacter sp. | reverse complement strand
CTCCCCAAAACAATAAAATACTTACAGCAAGGCCAATGGCCAAACCCAAAATAGCTACTAACGAATAAGCTTTATTGCGCAGCAGGTTACGCCACGCAGTTTTGATATAGTTTTTGATCATGAAGGCTGGTTTTAATTATTTTAAATAACAAAATAAATGCCCATGATTTAATTGATTGATTTTTAACGATTTATAAGACGTTGTTCATGCGGTAGTGTTCGGTATCGTTACACCATTTGTTCGTTGGCGTACTGTTTAGCATTAATTACACCTTATCTTCAATCAATTTCCTTCTTAAAAACCTGCGAATAGGTTCGTCCAGAAATTTCAATACAACATAAGCCAGTAATATCAACAAAGCCGTACCGATAACGATAATCCAGGTCATTTCACCGAGCGATGGTTTATATTTTTCGACATAACTCATAAACAACCATATAAATGGATAATGGATCATGTACAGTGGATAAGAAACCTCGCCCGACCAGATACACAACTTTTCAAAACGCGACGTCAATCCGGCGCCTACACCCAATGAGATAATGAACGGGTAAACAAGCACCACGATCAGCGGCTCGATAAACCAGTTGGTTGCGTTGGCATAAGGCGTCAGGAAAGTTATGAAAAGCAATATAGCCAGGCCGGGGAAGCCTAATTTAGATTTGATTTTGACGCCTGTGCGATAGATCAGTATTCCAGCCAAAAAAGAGAACATCACCCTGGCACCGCCACCCCAAAAAGTATCGCCGCTCCAGCCTACGCTAAGGTTAGTTGCCTGTTTTGATTCATAAAACAACAAGCCGGCTCCAACTATCACCAGTGCCCAAAGCACCTTGTTGCGGTTACGTAATTTTACCAGTATCAAAGCGTAAACTATGTTGGCAGCATATTCCCAAAACAACGACCATGTTGGCGGGTTCAGGTGAAACAAATTAAAATAGCGTTCACGTACAATAGCGTAGGGCAGCATGGTGCAGCCGCTTATTAACAGCAACCAAAGCTTATCGGCATAGGTTTTCCATAGGTTGGAATAGGGGTCGAGCACAAAAGCCACCAATCCCCAAACAGCACCGATAACCACTAAAGGGTGCAGGCGTATCAGCCTCAATTTAAAGAACGAGCCGATACCAATCTTTTCCAGTTTGGCATCATAAGCGTAAGCAATCACAAATCCCGACAGGCAAAAAAAGAAATCGACCGCCAGGTAAGCGTGTGCTATAAAGCTTTTAGTATAGTCAGGTACGGCAATCTCCATAAAATGAAAAATTACCACAGATATGGCAGCAATACCACGAAGGCCGTCAAGCACCTCGAAATGCTGTTTGGTTTTTAGCAAACCAGCAGCGGGTTGGGTAGTGGTCATCAATCAGCCCCTCTATTATTGTTTCAATATCTCCGCAACAGATTTCCGGCTCAAACCAAAAATAAATTTTTGGCCGGGATAGTATTTTTCGCGCAGCTCAAAGTTTTCAAACGCGGGTCCACCGGGAAGCTTGACGTATTGTTTGGGGTCTGGGCTGGCAACGGCCCAGTATTTGACACGGCCATTTACCCGTACCTGTAACGACGGGTCATAATTTGAGCCGTCCTTGCGCCAATATTGTGTCAGCTTAAAATCGGGGCGATAGCGCCAGCCTTTTTTGGCGTTATAGGCACTGTCTGTTGGCCATGATCTTAGTTCGGTCAGGCTTTCGTTTTGGGTAGCCGGTACAATTGGGCTGCCGTCTTTTAATTTGAGCATCCGGGTTACGGGGTAAGCGTTTTTTTCAATAAAGTCGATGCCCTCATAACCGCTATATAACTTGCGCGAATCGATCACCTCATTATTCAAATGCAGCAGCCTGAGGCGTGAATAATTACCCATGGTAGCTGTCAAAGCGCAACGGTCCATGTGGGCGCTGTTGGGTTTGTTGTTAATCTCAAAACAAATTTCATCAGGGTGGTCACTGCGGATGCTGATTTTGAAATATGGCGCTGCCTTATCTAAATATTGCTCCATAAACACAAACAAGGTAAGCTGTTCAATATCAGGGTTATCAGGATCGGGATGCGATATTATACCGTGACTTATGTTAGTGGGATTGTAAGCATCATTTGTTTTCTTGTCGCTGGCCCAGATGAGTTTGCCCCATTTGCCGTCGGTAGCCGAAGGCGAGATTTCGCTAAACTCTATCTTGCCGTCAACAATCGGTTCAATAGCAATGTAATTAATCAGGTAAATTTTGCCTTGATACTCGTAGCCAACTTGTATCAATCCTCTTGGGCCGCCAGAACCTTTATTACCTGTTTCAACGGCATTTGGCCATAAGCAAAATACAATTCCATTATGTATGCCCCACATTGGTTTGTCCGCTGACGTTTCGGGGCGTATCCATTGGGTTTGGGCATGTGCTGCATGGTTAAACAGTAACACAAAAAATATCGCGCAGCAAAAAAATGACAGCTTGTTTTGTTTATTTAAATTTTTTATACAGGACATTGTTGGTATTTGATAAGAATGCTAAAGATATTTTTTATCGCTTAACTCATCAAGAAAATAGTAATTTACTTACATGATTAAAACACTTGAAGGCTATTATTTATCTAAACCCGAGCCTTACCAGGGGTGTCTGCTGGCGCTGCGCGATATAGTGCTTAGTGCCCACGCCGACATTATACATGAGCGTAAATTTCAAATCCCATTTTTTACTTACAAAGGTAAGAAGCTGGCATACTTGTGGTTGGATAAGAAAAAGGTAAAGATGGGTTTTTGCCTGGATAAAAGCTTGCAACCCGTAATTGAAGGCATCAAGCCCAAAGATAAATACGAGTCGATGATTATTGATCCTGATGCCGACATCCCCATAGATATTATTTTGCAAAAGTTAGATCATTACTTAAAGCTCATTGATAGAGGCATTTTAAAAGCTATTTAACCTTTGTAAAAGTGCAGTACTTTATGTATGTAAAAGTTACAAGTAAAAATTTTGTACGTAACGCCATGCACATCAGGACATAGCATATATTTGTTATGCTTGTTGTTGCTTAATCAGCTAAACTCAGCGATAATCAATATAAATTGACGTTAATAAACCAATCCTAATAAAATGAAAGCAAACCTACGTAGTCATAAGCTAACTTTTTTATTGTTGTTGGCGGGCATAATGGCCGGTAGCCGGTCAATGGCCCAGACAAATGATAAACCTTTATATCTCGATTACACCAAGCCTGTTGAAGCCAGGGTTAAAGATCTGATATCGCGAATGACATTGGAAGAAAAGGCCGAATATCTGAACCACGGTGGGCCGGACATTCCGCGTTTCGGTATTAAATCAGATAAATGGAACCAAAGCCTGCATGGCGTGGTTTGGACACGGCCTACTACGATGTTCCCTGTGTCTATAGCTATGGCTGCTACCTGGGACCCGAAATTGGTTTATAGCGAAACCTCTGCTATATCTGACGAAGCACGCGCTATTTATAATGGCTGGCATAATGATCCGGATTTCAAGGGTGAAAAGAAGGGTTTGATCTATCGCTCGCCGGTAATAAATATTAGTCGTAATCCTTACTGGGGCCGTATCAATGAATGTTTTGGCGAGGATCCTTACCTGGATGGGCGTATCGGCGTGGCGCATGTAAAAGGTTTGCAGGGTAATGATCCGCATTATCTTAAACTGGTATCAACCTTAAAACACTACGCCGTTAATAACGTGGAGACTGATCGTACCAAACGGTCGGCCACGGTGAGCGAGCGTATGCTGCATGAGTTTTGGCTTCCGCATTTTAAAGACTGTATCATTGAGGGCGGTGCGCAATCTGTCATGGCCTCATACAATGCCATAAACGGTATCCCCAATAACATTAACCACATGATGCTGACTGATATCCTGAAAGATAAATGGGGCTTTAAGGGATTCGTGGTATCTGACCTTGGTGGTGTAAACACCATGGTAAATGGCCACGAAAAAGGCCAGATGAGCTATGAGGAAGCTGTTGCTAAATCAATCAATGCCGGGTGCGATTTTTCAGATAAAGAATTTATGCAATACATACCGGTTGCTGTTAATAAAGGGTTGTTGAGCATGGCAAAATTAAATGAGTCGCTGTCCCGCGTTATGCGCGACCGCTTTTTGCTGGGCGAGTTTGATCCGCAGGATAAAGTGCCATACAGTAAAATACCGATGAGTATAATTGGCAGCCCTGAACATATCGCATTGTCGCTAAAAGCAGCCCAGGAATCGATGGTTTTACTGACCAACAAGAACCATATTTTACCTTTAGATAAAAACAAGATCAAAACCATAGCCGTAATTGGCCCACATGCCAATATGTTCACCGCCGGTGGTTATAGCGGCAAACCTATTGATGCTGTAACCCCCATGCAGGGTATTAAAAACCGGATGGCGCCGGGCACCGAGATCATTTATGCAGCGGGAGCACAGATAACCCCGCCGCGCAGAAAAAACGCACCGCCATTTGACAAGGCAGCCGAGCTGCAAAAAGCCGTAGACGCTGCTAAAAAAGCCGATGTTGCTATTGTTTACGTCGGCACAACCTTAAATGTGGAAGCAGAAGACAGAGACCGTACCTCGTTAGGTTTACCGGGTAACCAGGAAGAATTGGTTAAAGCGGTATTAGCTGCCAACCCGCGCACCATCGTGGTATTAATGAATGCCGGCCCGCTGACTATTCCTTACATCAAAGAAAACGCACCGGCCATTTTAGAAGCCTGGTGGGCAGGAGAGCAGGGTGGCAATGCCATTGCCGATGCGCTGTTCGGCAATATAAATCCCGGCGGAAAAATGCCTTTAACGGTTTATGCCTCAGAGGCACAAGTACCGTCGCAAGATGAGTATGATGTAACCAAAGGATTTACTTATATGTACATTAATGGAGCGCCATTATTTCCTTTCGGTTATGGGTTGAGCTATACCACGTTTGTTTACAGTAATCTGAAATTGTCGGCCAAACAAATAAAAACTACCGGCGATATAACGGTTTCTGTTAATGTTAAAAATACCGGTAAGATGACAGGAGATGAGGTGGTACAACTGTACATTCACGACGTTAAGCCGAGTTTAAAACGCCCAATAAAGGAGTTAAGAGGATTTGAACGCATCACTTTAGCCCCTGGTCAAACCAAGACGGTTAAGATGAGCATACCCAACAGCCGGCTTGCGTTTTATGATGAAAAGATCCATGATTTCCGGGTAGAGGCAGAACCTATTGATGTAATGGTTGGTAGCTCATCCGAAGATATTCGCTTAAAATCACAGTTCAGGGTTGTTAATTAGTAATAACTAAAAGGCCCCAAAGCGTCGTCTGTAAAAATGACGGCGCTTTTTTTATTAGCTATTTGATTACTAATAATTAATTTCGGAAATCAATTTTTTAGAATATCCCCTTTGAAAAAGTATCTATTGATTTTCTGCGTTTTAATTGCGCTGTTTAGTTGTAAAAAAAGTACAACCATGCCGGAGGATGATAATCCCGGCGGTACTGATACAACTGTTACCTATGCTGATATAATATCAGCCAAAATAGAATCAAAAAATAATATCGGCAAAGTTACCGCCGATGTTGAATGTACCATAGCCGGCGATTCAATAACTGCTATGGTGCCCGAAATGTTGGACAGCAAAAAACTGGTGTTAACATTCACTACAAAAAGTACCGGTACCGTAATAAAAGTAGGCGATACGGTGCAAAACAGCGGTATCACGGTTACTGATTTTTCGAAAGTTGTTCCCTACGCTGCAACTTCGACCGGCGGCGTTACTAAGCTATATAAAGTAATTATACGGACGTTTACGGGCCTGCCGATATTTTACTTAACCACCAGCACCGGCACTGATGTAACTTCAAAAGATGTTTATATAACCGGTAATTTAGTGGTTGATGCTAATAACAGTTATAAGCAGGATGTAACTAATTTACCTTTAAAAATAAAAGGCCACGGTAACTCCACCTGGGCCAATTACCCCAAAAAGCCTTATAAAATAAAGCTTGATAAAAAAGCTTCCATGCTGGGCATGGGTGCTGCTAAGGATTGGATATTGCTTGCCAATTATAATGATAAAACATTAATGCGTATCAAGATCGCTTTTGAGCTGGGGCGACGCCTTAAATCTGACTTTGCGCCAGAGAGCCGTTTTGTCGAAGTGGTTTTAAATGGCAAATACTGGGGCAATTACTTATTGACAAGTGCTGTAGAAATCAATCCGAACAGAGTTAATATAGACGAAATGACAGGCGCTGATGTAGCGCCTGATATTACCGGCGGGTTTCTGGTTGAAGAGGATTACAAATTGGATGCTCCTGTAAATTGGAGGACAACCCAAAACGTGCCGTTTACCGTGAAGGACCCGGACGAGCTTACCACCGATCAGGTTGCATATATTAAAAATTATATGCAGGCTACAGAGGATGCACTTTATGCTACCAACTGGACCGACCCAGTTAACGGCTATGCAAAATATATTGATGCCGATTCATTTATGCGCTGGTATGCGGTTAATGAAACCTTAAAGAACCAGGATTCATGGGATTTTAGCAGTATATATTATTACAAGAATAAAAACGGTAAATTAGGTATGGGCCCCATCTGGGACTTTGATATAAGCCTGGGCAATTGCGATTACTCGGTATCCAAAGACCCCGAAAACTGGTACACCCGATACGGCAAATGGATGATCCGCCTGGCAGTGGACCCTGCATGGAACTTTAAATGGCGCGCTATGTGGAAATCAATTCGAACAAAAGAAGTTGAACAGATATTTAATGATATTGACAATACCGCAGCTTATCTTAAACTTTCGCAAGAGCAAAACTATAAAAGATGGCCAACGCTGGATACTTATGTTTATCCCAACGCTGTGGTGCTGGGAACATACGATAAAGAAGTAGCCTATATGAAAGATTTTATTACCAAACGCGTGGCCTGGATAGATGCGCATATCAGCAGCTACTAAATTACTTGTGTTCGGAAGATTAAATCCGGAAAATTATAAACAAAAGAGGGCGATAAATATTTATCGCCCTCTTTTGTTTATGCCTTTTTCGATAAGAAACAGACGTGATAATATCACAATACTATTGTTTAAATCCGTCAGGTAAAAAATCAAGCGAAACTGAGTTCATGCAAAATCTTTTGTAGGTTGGCGGCGGCCCATCATTGAAAATATGACCCAGGTGCGAATCGCATCTGGCGCACAGAACCTCGGTGCGCTCCATTCCGAATGATTTATCTTCGCGGTATTTAACCGCATTCTTCCGTGCCGGTTCAAAAAAGCTTGGCCAGCCGCAATCGCTGGCAAACTTAGCGTCAGAGCGGAATAGCTTATTGCCGCAAACGGCACAATAATAAGTTCCCTTGTCTGTACTTTTCCAGAACTTACCTGTGAACGGGCGTTCCGTAGCCTGCTCGCGGGCTGTGGCGTACAGGTCTGGCGGCAGGATCTTTTTCCACTCGGCATTAGATACATTTAAATGACGCGTGTCGGTATTTGAGTAATAGGGATTTTTTTCGTGGCCGCTTTTGGTTTTAAGATGCTGTGCATTGGCTGTGCAAACCCACCCTAAAAGTATGGCGACTAATAGTATTACTTTTTTCATGGTTTCAGTTTATTTTTAAACACGGCTTTAAATTTTTCCAACTCAGGTTGTATTACATATTTACAATACGGTTGAGAGCTGTTTAAGTTATAATAGTTCTGATGATAATTCTCGGCCTTGTAAAAAACTTTAAAAGGTACCACTTGCGTTACAATTTTTGCTTTATAAGCCTTAGCCGCATTCAGTTTAGAAATGTAATAGTTAGCCTTATTTTTCTGACTGTTATTATGATAAAAAATAGCCGAGCGATATTGTGTACCTACATCATTACCCTGCCTGTTTAACTGTGTCGGGTCATGTGCTACAAAAAATGCCTCCAGCAATTCATCGTAAGTAATTTGTTTGGGGTCGTAAATGATGTTACAGGTTTCGGCATGGCCTGTAGTACCGGTACAAACCTGGTCATAGCTTGGGTTAGCCACATGGCCGCCGCTAAAACCCGAGACCACTTTTTTAACTCCGCGCAATTGCTGAAACTTGGCCTCGGTACACCAAAAGCAGCCCATGGCAAAAGTAGCGGTGTCGACCACTGTTTTTGCAGATTGCGGGTTAATGTTTTTTACGGGGGATGCAAAAAGCGATGTAACGCCTGCCTGCATAACTATTAATAAACAGATTATCTTTTTCATAATATTTAATTAACGAAGATAGTCGGCGCGAGGATGTTTTCCTTACATTAAAAATAGGTATTCTGATAATGCGTTGACAAATATCGGCCAAAAAACAAAAAACGCTGCATGGCTGCCCTTAGTCGGGCAACCAACGCAGAGTCTTAAATAATTTGAGTTTGTAATTAATAACCCGCCTCGGGAATTGGTTCAGCTATTATTTTATTGCCGGCTTTGTCGTAATAGGTGCACAACATTTTTTGCGTGTCTATCATCCATTTTTCAACGCCGGCTTCCGCAACCTGATGGCAAAGCGTTATAAAATCAGTTTGGCCCTGTTGGTGTATGGAAATGATATGTTCCAGCTGTTTAGACGATGAACAATCAGCGATAGTTAAAGGTGCGTATCGTGCATCTGATTTAATGCTATGACCATTTGCGCCGAAATATTCTGTTTTGCCATTGCTAACCCAAAACTCATAGCTGATCAATCCTAAATGTTTAATTTCCTGTATGTAGGCCGGAAAATCTGCACCGGTTTTTACTTTGGCATGTGCCGCCTTTATTTGTTGTTCTGTAAACATAATATATGATTTTTATACAGCAAAACTACTCCCGGCGGATGAGCTGCGATTGTAAAAAATCGTTTATTTATGTTCTGTTTTTTCTTTGACGAATTGCTGAGGTGTGTTACCGGTAAAGGTTTTAAAGTCTTTAATAAAATGTGCCTGATCATGATATCCCGCCAGGAAAATAGTTTCCTGATAGTTGGCTGGGGTAAGCATACTTAAAGTGTGCCCTATACGTACAATAGATGAGAACTTTTTGGGCGAGGCACCCACAACTTTACGGAAGCGTTTCTCTAACGGGCTTTGGCTGATATTAAGATATCGGGCCAATTGCGTAATGCGCAAAGTACCATTGCTCTGTTTGATCTGGTTAATGGCTTCAGTAACCAGGTAATCCTCCGGGATTTCCCTTAAATGATTTATTAACAATTGCTCAACTATGCGAATGCGTTGCTGGTCGCCATTAGCTGCACATAGTTTTTCCTCAGTCTCTGCTAACTGAATACGATCAAAGAAATGATCGAGGGATAGGCTTTCCGAGAAAAGCTCGTGAACGGGCATTTTTAAAAAGGCGGCAGCTCCTGTCTCCTTAAATATTACTAAGATGGTCCCGATATGGGCAGTGTTTTTGAATAGCCGGAAACTATCCATCAATCCTGTAACACCGGCTTTAGCCAGTTGGATAGGTGTTTGTCCGCGCAGGTGCGCCAGCCGGCCTATATATTGAAAACCCATCACCAGCGATGTGCCGGGTAACACTTTATAAGTCTGTGCAATGCTGTTCTCTGACACCACGAGTTGTTTTACGTAGCGCTTTAATTGTTCGCAAGGCGGATAGCTGACAAATTTCATAATCTGTGATTAAAGATATAAAAACAAGCCTGAAAAATATTGGTATTATGTATTGCATAGTACTGTATAATTGTTTTATCTTTGTTGATAATTAAAACAGCAAAGCAATGAAAACGCTAACAATCAATTTAATAGGTGGATGCCTGATAGCTACAGCTGCCGCCTGCCACGCCCCAAACAGGCATGTGGTAATTAAAACCGGCGACAATTACAACATGACAAGTATAGAGTATTGGGGCCGTGTAGTTTTTAACAAAGAAGGTACGGCTATTACACGCATCAGCCCCAATGGTTCTGTAAAATACAACCATAATGATCAGCAGTTGCTTGCCGAGAGCGATTACAGAGGCCATATAACCTATCGGATAAATGATGGTGAGAAAGAACAACAGCTTAGTCCGCAGGAAAAGTTATTTGTGGCCGGTGCGGTGAAAGAGATGATCAAACTCGGTCATAACGATCACTGATAAATAGTGTGCAATCGATTGATAATAACTGTAATTTGTTAACTTTACTCTTAACCCGAAAGGGTAAAGAACCAATTTATATCCTATTTTCATGAAAATTGTAGCGCGGTTAGCAATAGCTATAACCTTATTATGCCCGGCATTTGCGGTGCAGGCAAAACCTATAGTAAATAATGAAGTCGTTATTCAGGACGATTCACTATTGGTAGCATTCGATTCGGGTACAGGTGCTTTGATAAGGATGGAGCGTAAAGCTACTCATTGGGTAATTGAGCGTCGCCCTGAATTAGGCACCACTTTCAGAATGTTAGTGCCGCTGCCTAAACAACGAAGTAACTATGTGATGGGAACGGGGCAGCCGGCACGCGTTGAAAAAATATCAGATCACGAAGTGCGCATGCACTGGGATAAATTGACCAGCGATCATGGCGGCCTGTTGCCGATGAAGTTTACCGGTGATGTGGTTTTAAATAATGGACGGCTTACTTTTTCGGGATCGTTAGAGAATAATTCTGATTTAACTGTCGAGACAATCGATTACCCATATCTGGGCGATTTTACGCGCCCTGCCAAAACATCGCCGATGCACGTTAGAACCATGTGGTATGGCAATCTGGAATCGGCCGAATTATTTCCAAATTTTGGTAATGACAAAGGTTACTGGGGAACCTTTACACCTATTAAGACTTTTGATACCAATCGCAGTCTTTTCTGTCTGATCCAAACGCCCGGCCAGGGTATGTATGTTGAGATGAAAGACCCATTTCAAAAATATTTGCTGGAATTTACTTTCGTACAAAATCCGGGTGTAGAGCAATCGGTTAATGCGCCGGTGCCGCAGGTTGATGAGATTGACGGGCATCCTGTAAATTTAGAGTTCAGAACCTGCCATTTCATTTTTGCTCATCCGCATACCAAATTTGATTTGGTGCCGGTGGTCATGCAATGCTATAGCGGCGACTGGCACAATGGAGTCGACCTGTATAAAAAGTGGCGCAATACCTGGTTTAAGGCGCCGCATGAGCCGGCCTGGGTTCAGGATGTGCACTCCTGGTTTCAATTACAGATCAATTCGCCCGAACAGGATTATCGCGTTAAATATAAAGACATTGTACAGTACGGAAAAGAATGTGCTGACAATGGCGTAGGCGCTATACAATTGGTAGGCTGGAATGAAGATGGTCAGGATGGCGGCGACCCAAGCCAGAATACCGACCCCAATTTAGGTACCACACAGGATTTGAAGGACGCTATTAAAAAAATACAGGCTATGGGCGTTAAGATGATTATGTTCGGAAAGCTAAACTGGGCCGATAAAACCAAAGACTGGTACAAAAAAGAGCTTTACAAATATGCAGCTACCGATCCGTATGGGATCCCATACGAGCATGGTGGCTACAGCTATTACACGCCTACGCAATTGGCAGGCATCAATACCCATCGCCGCGCGGTGATGGATTTTGCCAGCCCCGCTTACCGGGATCGTATCACTAAAGAATTTCAGAAGCTGTTAGACCTGGGCGGGTCAGGCTGGTTGTTTGACGAAAACTGCCATCATGGGCCGGTTAAATACAGTTTTGCTACCAATCACGGTTATACCGCCCCCGGCTACATTTATAGCGGCGATATGCCGCTGGCTGCGCAACTGCGCGCCGCTGCCGATAAGATCAGTCCTGATTTTCTGTTTGCAGGCGAGGGCCACATGGATTGGCTGATGCAGTATTATTCAACCTCATACTTTCGTATCAATGGCGGGTCAATACCGGTTTGCCGTTATTTAGATTCGCATTCTCCATTGATTGTGGCTGTTAATGGTTTTGATGACCGTGAGATGCTGAACCTTATCCTGATGGACAGGTACATTATCAGCTATGAGCCTTACAACTTTAAGGGCCACATTACCGATTTTAAAATGACGCTGGATTACGGCAAAAAAATCGATGCGCTGCGCAAACGCTACAGGGCTTACTTGTGGGATAGCGAGTTCCACGACACCCTGGGCGCATCTGTAACTGCCAATGGCGACTTTAAATATTCTGTATTTACTACTACTACCGGTAAAAGAGCAGTTGTTTTGGTTAACCCGGTGCGCAAAGCGGTTAACTGTAAAGTGAAGGTCCCTAACCAGGGTAAACTGGTCATGGTATCGCCAGAAAATCAGGATGCAACTGCAACGGACGGCAACGTAGAGGTGCCGCCAAGATCGGCGGTAGTGGTGATGGAGCAGTAGCAATCACCGCTTGTCATCCTGAGTAATAAAACCCGCGGCCTCTGTGAAGGAGAAATGACATGTTTTAGGGGTCATGGGTAGCATAGCGAAGAATCCTATACAAAAAATATGCTTGTCATATCGAATGTTAATGAGACATGAGTTTAAAATTGGTTATGATTTGCAGGGTGTACAGATCTCTCCTTGCGTCGAGGTGACAAGATAGATATTTATTTCAAGTACTTTTTGACGATGCCGGTCAGTTCTGACAGATCAAAAGGTTTTTTAAGATAAGCATCGGCTAATCCGGCGGTGGCTATCTCTTTGATATTGCTTACTGCCGAGATAATGATAACAGGTATATGGCTTGTAGACGGATCACTTTTTAGCTGGCGGCTTAGCTGTTCGCCATTGGCATCGCTTTTCCATTCGGTCAGCCAGTTATCCAGCAATATTATATCAGGCTTGATATCATGAATTGATTTCAGAATTTTCGAATCCTCTGAGGATATTACCTCATAGTTTTCTTCTTCTAAAACGTAGACAATAGATTCTCTAATGTCTTTGTCATCTTCAATTACTAATATCTTTTTTGCCATCGCTGCAATAGGTTGTGTATGTTATAACAATCAAGCATAGGCGTTTTGTTTTACGAGGTAATAAATTTTCATAGTACTAACTGTTACACGATAATACAGTATAGTTGACAACTTATAAAATGGCATTAAGTATATGGCGCTAAGTTGGCGCTCAAAATATCAAAATGTCTTACTATTGTAGCAAACCCTGCAGCGTGGCTCATAACTATCCTTCTCACCTAACAGCACCCTCTCTTTGCTCGGCACTAAACGGTAGGAATATAGTGCCGGTGCCCCACAGCGCACACATACCGCATGTACTTTAGTTACCGACTCGGCAATAGCCATAAGTGTAGGCATAGGGCCAAAGGGGCGGCCTTTAAAATCCATATCTAAACCGGCAATAATAATACGGACGCCTTTGTTGGCCAAGGTGGTACAAACTTCGGGCAGCTTGTTGTCAAAAAACTGGGCCTCATCAATACCGACAACCTGGGCATGGCCGGCCAGTAATAATATTTCTGATGATTTATTTACAGGAGTAGATTTTGCAGCCGTCGAGTTATGGGATACTACGTCGCTTTCGTCATACCTCACATCCAGCTTGGGTTTAAAAACTATCACGCTCAGTTTTGCGTAACGCGCACGGTTAATTCTTCTTATCAACTCTTCGGTTTTTCCCGAAAACATCGAACCGCAAATAACCTCGATACCGCCACCGCTTTCACTCTTACGCTTAAAAATCTCCTCGGTGAGCTGCATGGTAAACTTTTTGTAAAGTCCTAATATCAGAATTTAATGCTTAATTTTGATAAGCATTTTGTAAAGTATTGTAATGAAGCAACTGGAAGTATTTAATAAAATAGGCAGCATCCTGAAGGAACTTAATGACCAATATCAATATATTCAGGCTGATCCTGAAAGTATTAACGATCTGGAAACGGAGCTGTTTGTCGCCAATGCGCATTTCCTGACAGATCATGCCGAAATTTTAAATAAACTTAATCAGCGTACCAAAGCCGAGGAAACCCGCGCAGATAAAGTGGGCAAAAAAGCAGACAATAAATTATTACCTGCGCCCGATCCCGTTGAAATACCCGAAAGGGAATTTGAATTACCGGTAAAAAATATTGAGCCACCGGCACCTGTGGAACAGCCCAGGCCCGAGCCTGTAAAATTAACTGAGCCTGTAAAGCCGACCGACCCTGTTAAATCTGTTGAGCCGGAGAAGCCGGTTGAGTCTGTTAAGCCTGCTGTTGCTGCAGAAAAGTTCTTTGAGCCATTGGTGCAACAGCCAAAACCAAAACGCTCTGAACCGATAGAGGCGGAGCAACCGGCACCGCAGGTAGACTTGTCGTCAGATACACCCAGGGATAGCTATTCATTTATCATGGAACCACCTGAAATAATCCGTCATGAATTGGAGATTGATCCGGATGATATTGCCGATGATAGTGAGGAAGAAATAGCGACCGATATACCTGCCGGAGAGAAAGAGGAAATAGAAATAATGCCTGAACCCATTAAAGCAGCGGTAAAAGAAGAACCAAAACCTGAGGTTAAGGCAGAAGTTAAACCGGTTGAAACGAAAGAAGATCCGGCTAAAACAAAAGACGACATATTGACCATTAATGAGCGAATGTCGGCACAGCGTAATGGGGCTTCCCAATATACCGAGCAAGCTGCACAGCCGGTAACAAATCTGAAAGCGGCCATCACATTAAATGATAAGCTGATCTTTATTAAAGACCTGTTTAATGGCTATAGCCTGGCTTATAGCGAAGCAATAGAGATATTAAATCGTTTCAATAGTTTTGAAGAAGCCAACCGTTTCCTGACTAAAAACTACACCGTAAAAAATAATTGGGATGGCAAGCCTGAAACGGCTGAGAAGTTTTATGCCTTGTTGAAAAGAAGGTATGTATAGATCCCACCCAACCCTCGCCAAAGGGGAGGGCTTTGAATGACAGCTTTAGAATAGCAATAACTTAATTATTCCACTGGTATAAAAAAAGAAAGGCTTCGCAAAAGCCTTTCTTTTTTTATAGCCCTCCCCTTTGGGGAGGGTTGGGTGAGGTCTACGCATAGATCATACCCATGCGGTTAGAATCCAGTTTGATGAGGATGAATAGCATAATGGTAAAGCTCAACAGGGACGATCCCCCATAGCTGATCAGCGGCAGCGGAATACCTATCGACGGTACTATACCTATTGTCATACCGATATTGATTACGACGTGGAAGAAAATTATGGAAGCAACGCCGTAACCATAAATACGGGAGAATGGCGATCGTTGCCGTTCAGCTATATAAATAATGCGCAGCACCAGTAAAAGGTATAAGCCCAGCACAACCACTGATCCAGCAAAACCAAATTCTTCGCCGACTGTACAAAAAATAAAGTCGGTGCTCTGTTCGGGCACAAATGAATATTTGGTTTGTGTACCATGCATATACCCTTTACCCCACAATTTGCCGGAGCCGATGGCGATCTTTGACTGATTGACATTATACCCTTTTCCGCGCGGATCCTTGGTTATGCCCAATACGATATCAATACGCACTTTTTGGTGCGGCTGTAAAACTTTGGTGTACAGAAACTGAACGCTTAACACAAACGCAATAAGTATCCCTGCGCCGGTAATCAAGGTTAATATCAGCTTGCGATTACGTCTGAAAAGCAGCATGATGGCTATTGCAAGGGCGATGATGCCACCTATAATTATTGGCAAATTTCCAACCTTTATGGTGATGACAAACAGCGCGATAAACAAGCCCTCTAAAATTAAGAAGTAAGGAGACAGGCCTTCGCGATATAGGACAAATAGTAATGAGCTAAATACAAGGGTGGACCCGGCATCAGGTTGCAGCAGGATCAATACCATTGGTAAAAAAATGATAGCTACTGCGACAGCGAACGACTTGAGTTCAGTTATTTTAACGTTGGTGCCGCTTAAGTAGCGCGCCAGCAACAGACACGTTGCAAATTTGGCAAACTCCGAAGGCTGTAACCTGAAACCACCTGGTAGTGATATCCAGGCCTGGTTGCCGCCTACGTTACGACCGACGACAAGCACGAGGATAAGCAGCAGTGTAGTGACAACATATATTGCCGGAGCCAGTGCAGAAAGGAGCCGGCTTTCCAGCAACAAAATAAATACCCCCATCACTATGCCAACAATTACAAAAACAAATTGCTTACCGTAATTGGTGTCAAGATCAACAAAGTTTGGGTTTTTAGGATCATAAACAGCAGAATGGATGCAGAGCACACCAATGGTGCAAAGCGCCAGATAAATAATGACGGTTAGCCAGTCGACATTAAAAAAGAAACCGCGCTGTTGATTACTCATCTTCTTTAGGTTTTATGGCTGACAGATAATTTGCAACC
>DATCXS010000155.1:0-4342 GCA_036565645.1 Mucilaginibacter sp. | reverse complement strand
AATGGCAGTGGCAAGAATAAGAATAGTGCAAATCCTGTCAAGAATACTAAAGTTCCGTCACCTCAACCTGCTACGGCTATATTAAATCTTCATAAAAATGACCGTATCATATTAAATAACATCTACTACGATTTAAATAAATCAGATATTCGTCCGGATGCTGCGGCTGAGCTAAGAAGGCTTGCTGCTGTTTTAAAACAGCGCCCTTCCATCCGTTTAGAGCTAAGCTCGTTTACAGATTCGCGTGCACCATCATCTTACAATATGGCACTGTCGCAAAGACGCGCTGCGGCAGCTGTTGATTACCTGGTTAGATTAGGCATTGACCGCAGGCGCCTGGTTCCTAAAGGCTACGGCGACACACGCTTACTTAATAGCTGTACAAAAGGCGAATATTGTACCGAAGAAGAACACCAGATAAACAGGCGCACCGAAATTCGGATCATAAGCGAATAGTATTAGTGTTAAACGAATACCAGCGAACTTTGTGATCTTCTGATATTACCTATTGTTTACGAATGTTCTGCCGTTAAAACAGTGACATTCGAAAATATATGCATGATGACTTATCGCCGCAATATCAAGCCTGGAATTAATGTATAACGGGAGGAAATTATAATGAGCAAAATTTCGTTACCTAAGTATGAGGAACTAAAAAAACTACTGCTTATTAATGCCGGAATAACTACCATTCTGCCATCAGAATGCCGTGCATTATCAGACAGGGTTTATAAAAAGAACGGCAACCGCATCAGCGAGACGACGTTTAAGCGCATTTACGGATTTGCGTATAGCAAATATAGTCCGTCATTGTTTACGCTGAACGTACTTGCTCGTTTTTGCAATTATAAAGGCTGGGATGATTTCTGCGAAAGACAGGATCTGAAGGCTCTTATAGTGCCAAACAAAGAACTAAACTGGCGGCTCCTGCAGCAAAGTGCCAATAAAATAACCGGATTTACTTTACAGACTTTAAAGAACAAATCCGGTATCCCTTACAATCAAACTATTGACCGCGATTTTATTGATTATCATTTGGATGAATTTATAATTTCAGGTTGTACCGGAACTGTTTTAGCTGCACCGGCAGGCTATGGTAAAACCATTGCGCTTTGCCAATGGATAGAAAAAAAGCAGGCTGTCGACGCACTTAATGACGTTAATGATATTATTCTGTTGTTTAGCAGTAACGCCATTATGAGCGTTTTAGTAACCGGCCGGGATATTCATGACTGGATGCTGGCCTTGCTTGGTCATCATACCGATAACGATATCAATACATTGCTGGATATAAAACAACGCGGAATTAACAAGTTCTACCTAATTATTGATGGCTTTGACGAATACATGTTCAAGGGGGATCACTTTAGAATCATACTTAACCAATTGGTTGATATTTGTTCTTTTTATCAGGGACATGACTGGTTTAAACTGGTATTAACTACCCGAACAGCTACCTGGATAAATAATCGTCATGAATTTGAACTGGGCGAGAATAGTTGGTATACTGGTTTCAAAAAGGATGATAATTGTGTCAATGTGCCATTATTCAATTTGCAGGAAATAAAGTTACTATGCCATCAGCTAAAACCGGGGGCTGAGAATTTTATATCGCTTAATGTAGTAGAAAACTTTAATCACCCGCTTTACTTTCAGTTTTATTATCAGCAACATAAAGACAACTTTTTAAAACATAATATTGACCATCTGAGCTTTTATGAAACAATTTCTATATTCATTTTAAAGAAGGTTTACCTGGGGCAGTATTCAGCCGAAAAGATGTTACTGATTAAAGGGCTGGTTGAAGAACTTGATGTTGAAAACGATAACTATCAAATCAACATGTTAAAGGTTGGTAGGCTGATAAAAAAATATCTGCATGCCTACCAGGAATTATTGAGTGTAGGTTTTGTACGCGAGATTAACGAAAGTAATAATTTTCAACTCAATACCTATGTTGTTTTTGGGAATGACGAATTTATGGAACATAGCATTGCCAAAACGCTGCTGTATGATAACGGCAACCTGCTTGACAGTGACCTGATTAAAAATATCAACGAACTTCTGGTTGCGAGTTCGCGTAAGGTTAATGTATTAAAGTGGTGTATTATTCATGGCATAAAAACCGGCCAGCTAAAAAACATAGAAAGCATTACCGAAGCGCATTTAAGCGTCAATGAAAAGTCAGAGATCATTACTTTTCTTGGCGAGGTGCTGGAGGGCGAACATTCATTAACTAACCGGAATGATGCATTAATTCAATACTTTAAACATTCGTTCAGCGAAAAGTTATTTGATTATTTCTTCGGATTAGAGTTAATTGATTCTGATTACAGGAAGTTCCTGCAGGTATTGTTAAAATTTGAGTTATCTAATAAGAAAAAGATACTTATTCATACCACACTGGCTATTATTGCCACCATACAGCTTGATTTGAATGAGTTAGAGATAAGCCTTGCCAAACTTAAAGCTTTCCCTAAAGCAGCGTATGAAATTTTTGCGTTGAATCCCTTGAACTGCCTTGATGCCATTTATTATCATTTAAAGTATGGCATTATTAAAACAGAAGCTTTGACCGATCTGACCAGGCTATACTTTAACACCACGGGCGGGTTGGTTAACCTAAGAAGATCAGCATCTAACGACATGCTTTTCTTATTAGGCTTGCATACCCTGCTATTGAGCAACAACCCGCGCAAGCTGCTAAGATTCATTAAATTCCTTAACAGCAATTACCATCATGAGGTATCGGATAAACACACTTCACAATATGGTTTCTTTACCAAGATGATAGAGGCTAATGCTTATTTTGAGTTGGGCGAACCGGATAAAGTTTCAGAGATCTATTATTCAATTTCTTCGGCTTATAAGAAAAACAGTAATCTGCTTACGTCTTATATGAAAATTGTGTTCCATAGTTTAAAAATTAAAATTATACTGAATACCTCAAAGGAAAACCAGATAGCTGCGGAAATGAAGCATATTAATAACATAGATACTCAATTTGGTTATAAGTTTGCTAAGTTGTACATCATTTCTGTCCTGTTAAAAAGTCCTTCGCTGCAGGCATCGGCACCCGAGCTTTATAAACAAGTAAATTACGATTTTAATAAAATTACCAGAGAGAGTGGCTTAAACGCTAAACTATTCTTACAGACTATCACAATAAAAAAATAGGCAGTCTGCATTATAACAGGCCGCCTATTTATCTTACGTATTAATTCGACGTTATCTTATATAAGTACGCACCTTCCTGTGTAAATGGAATGTTCACGCTTTGGTTAAGGCTGATATCAGCCCCACCTAAAACTTCAGTCAATTTATATTTCTTTCCGGCGGTTAGCCCTAAGCGGCTGGTGTTAACCATTATTTTGGCAGGCTGCTTTTTATAGTTAAATACCGCCAGATAAGTTCCATCAGCATCCTTGCGAATAAATTGCCGGGCAGCAGCTCCGTCTATACCTGCCTCGACTGGTATAAAAGCTTTGCCACTTTTGATGAGCTGCTTTAATTCGGGCCGCTGCAGCCATTCTTTAACCTGGGGCTGCCAATCGGCTTGTTTACTGTAATCATCGCCTAAAATAACTGAACCGGTAATCAAGGTCGAGATCAGTCTTGCACGGTTAGCACCGGCATTTTCTTTTTCAAACACTGCATGATCGGCATCAACATAATCATACATATAGGTCTGCCACCAGCCATAAGTCAGGCTGTTTAGTGTATATTCAACGTCTTTGATCGAGTGGAAGGCATCACAAGCAATACGGCGCATGTTGACATATCTGGCGGTAGCCAGCGACGGCGAGATAGCTGCATACACCAGCATTGAATTATCCAGTATTTTGTCTATCGTCTCCATCCCTACGCGGAAAGCCTGCATACCGGTGGTTACATTCGGATCGTAAAAGCGAGTCGATTCCACAGCGCCATGCCCCAGGAAATCTATTTTGATCATCTTGAAACCGCAGTCTTTTAACTTACCTAATACATAGGCTATGCGGGCCTGAGTACCCGGATGCGTTGGATCGAGCGCGCGGCCGCCGTCCAGATCATGATAGCCTTTATCGGTCTTGGTCCACATATCTGCAAATTTATAGTCGCTGCCTTCAGCTGTGCGGTTTCCGTTCTTGCCCCAGTCTGTAAATGGCGCCCAGTAAACGCCGGGCTGCAGGTTATGCTCTTTGCAGTAGTTTACAAAATCTTTTAGTTTAGAAAAGTCGCCTTTAAAACCACCGCGTACCATATTATCCCAAAACGAATCCAGATCAATATAAGCGGTGCCATCTTCATTACGGAATTTCGGGATCTGTTTGTCAAAGAAATCCACCACCCCGGTAGCATT
>DATCXS010000362.1:0-3907 GCA_036565645.1 Mucilaginibacter sp. | reverse complement strand
AACCTTTGCCGCATTACCTTTAACCAGTAGCTTAACTACCGGGGCTTCAGCATCCTTTAATGCCGCCAAAACATCTTGTATAATCATAATTAATTTTTACGTTACCACTTTTACAATTAATCCATCCATGCGTTCGTCAATCATCAATTCCGCACGTTTTTTCGTTCATTTTTTTTACTTTTTTAATGTAGTGACCCCTAATGTCAGATCTCCATTAAACTCGCCGATACTTGTGTTTTCCAACAATTGATGAATTTGGCTACGTATGGACTTAAAATCGTGATGTAAAGGACAAGGGTTAACCTCTGAACATTGTTTTAAACCTAAGGCGCAGCTGGTAAAAATCCCGTTCCCATCCACTGCCTCTACGATGCCTGACAATGGGCGCTTTAAAGAGTCAGCATCAAGATAAAAACCGCCGTTAGGCCCTTTTGCCGATTGCACGATCCCACGTCTGCTCAGATCCTGTAAGATCTTGGCAAGAAAATGTTCCGGCGAATCAATCCCAGTCGCAATTTCCTTAATACTCACCCTACCGCCGTCTGTAGTTTTATGCGCAATAAAGAACACCGCCCTCATGGCGTATTCGCATGTTTTTGAAAATATACTCATTGTTCAACTAAGGTAAATCATATTTTCAATATTAAGACTTTTTTATCTTTTTAAAGCCCCCCGACAGATTCTTGATTAAATACTAAGTGTCTAATTTTATTAGCTGTTAAACAAAACAAAAATCCCTTCTTGTAGATTATACGTAGATATAAAAAACTACTATGAAAAAATTAAATAGAACACTGTTACTTTCAGCAGGTTTGTTGGCGTTTGTGGCAAGCGCCAAAGCCCAAACCAATATGTTTAAAGACATTGCGGGCACCATGCAGATCCAAGGGATGTTTCGCCAGAGTAATTTAGGGCAACTAAATGGCATTCTTAATGCAAATGGTATCCCCTCGATACCGGACAACAATTATTGGCTTAATCTATCCATGAATCACGTACACAAAAAGTTTGTAATAGAAGATGGTATAGGCGCTAGTTTCACATCTTCGTCAGCTGCGAATATGACAAACGGCATCAAGGCTAAGTACAATCAATTTCAAATCTACGGAAGGGCCGGATATAACGTTTCCACCCATGAAAATATGCGTTTATTCCCTTTTGTCGGTTTAAACTTATCGCAAACTATGTTGCGTATTCGTGATGATAAACGCACGCAAAGCACATCAGAGTTTTCATCTGAACTGCTTAATTCAACATCCAGCAAAACGCTGTGGAACCCTCGATTGGGTTTTGAATTTGGAGGAGGTTTTGATTACCTGATCGGTGTTAAAGATAAGCAAGTTGACAATTACACCATACATCGTTCTATACCTATCGGCGTGAGGATTGGCTATTATTTACAAGCTTCTAACAGCAATTGGAAGATAGATGATAATTACAAGCTAAATAATGGACCTAATAATAAACAAAGCAATGTGTTTATCAACCTCAACATTGGGTTAGGTTATAAAATTGAACGCATGCGTTAATCAATATTTAATAACCTCACCATCCTTTCCCGCGCTTAGGCATAAAACAACAAGGCCCCGCAGTAAATACTACAGGGCCTCATTTTGTGCGCCCACCTGGGCTCGAACCAGGGACCAAAAGATTATGAGTGTTGCACCCTCTAACCAACTGAACCTGTAAAGGGCCTTTTTCCCTTATAAGCGTAGAAGTGCGCCAAACGTGCGCCAAATGTACACAGAACCCAAGATCGTTACCACCAATGACCTAGAGATCAGGTCATATGTTACATTCTATCTAGATAACAAAAGAGTTAGAGAATATAATGGCAAAAGCCTTAATTTAAGTATCAATCCCAACCGAGCATCAACTCTAATTGAAAGAGGTAAGCTGCTTCGACAGTTACAATTTGAGTTGCTGAAAGCTCTGCAGGCAAACAACTACCCTGCTGCCAAACCTACAATTGAAGTAGTGCTAGAGCGACCAGGGACACAGGTATTATTGAAGACAGCACTTGACAAGAAGCTTGACTCAAAGCTAAGCAAGACATATAAAAGAAACCTGAGACTAATTTACGAACAGTACATGAGGTTTCTTACCGAGGAAGAAAGAAATGGTTCGATAACAAGCATCACTACCATTCGCGTCGAACAGTTTCTCGCTAGGTACAATACATCTGGAACGTATTATATGGATAGACGTAGGGATTTAGGTGTTCTATACGCATCGGTTGGACGCATATTGGACACAACCCTTAACGTTGTGAAGAAAACAGAACCAACACGTGTTAAAGCTAAGCTACACAAAGCATATGAAAAGGAGCAAATAAAACCAATCTTGGACTATCTAAAGTCTAAGAACTTCAACTTATATCTCTGCTGCTTATTTACTTATGGAGCTTGGTTAAGACCTCATGAAGAAGTACGGCTACTAACAAAGGAGCATTTCAAGAATGACTTCACCGAAATTCATCTAAGCGGTTCTGAGAACAAAGGTGGAAAAGTACGTGTAGTATATATTCCCGAGTATGTACGAGTTGAAGTACTACCAATCCTACAGCAAATTGATCGAACAGACAACATATTTACTGGAATCCCTAAACCTTTTAACGATGCTTACTTCAACACTCAATGGAAACGCCATTGGGTTAAGATGTTTGATAAGGGATTAGTATTTAGCAATCAAACTATTTATTCCTTTAGACATACCGCTGCGGTACAAGTCTTTAAAAGAACGAAAGATGTATATCTGCTTCAGAAGCTCTTAGGGCATTCATCAATTTTAGTTACTCTAAAATATCTTAGAAGCCTTGGTGAATTTAACTCCGAAGAGTTACGAGACGCAGCTCCCCAGCTTTAAATTAAAAAGCCCATCCTCTCTACTGGATGGGCTTAACAATCCTTGAATTATCAGTAATTAGTCTTCAGCTTATTTCTTTAGCCTACAAATTGGTTTATAACCGATGAATGTAGGTTTACTATCATCATCTGATGGTTGATATATGTCCTCCCAAAGGAAAAGCCTAAACAGTTCCTGTTGGCAGTTATGATCAATTTTGGAATCGAATGCATCCATGCCCGTTGCATAACGGGTTTCGCATACGATCTGAGTCATCAGATCTACATCATAGGTTTCATCCAAATCAATTTCTTGATCCAGCACACTATAATAGTTTTTTTCAACAGCCGTCTTAGGGTTGTTGACGGTAAGTATGTTAATTAACGTGTTCTTCCACGAACTTCGTCCGCGGCCTTTCAGGTTAATGATTACGGCAGCAGCTGCTAATTTACCGATAATAGGGAGGATACTGTTGTATCGCTCATTCTGTGTAGCTGTAAAATTTGCTACTTCTTTAGATATTTCTTTCATGTGATTAATTATTAATTAATAGATTACGATATAAAATCAATTATTATTAACCTTTCTAAAAGATCTCTACAAGAAGAACATGGTGGTACCAGAAAATACCATCATTAAGACTATTTACCAATAAATCAAGGAACGGCAGCAACAACGTTAGCAACGTGCAACTGCGTGGCAAAGATACA
The DNA here is from genome assembly GCA_036565645.1 of Mucilaginibacter sp. Lineage (GTDB taxonomy): Bacteria > Bacteroidota > Bacteroidia > Sphingobacteriales > Sphingobacteriaceae > Mucilaginibacter. The sequence goes on along the minus strand of DATCXS010000362.1, from coordinate 353 downwards.
ACTTAAAACAAGATGTGTCAACAAAAATTGCAACAAAGCCACGATACTCCTAATGCACTGATTTGCAATAACTTATTTTAAATTTCGATTTCAGTTTCGTATCTTTGTATAACATTTCAGAGCACGGCGCAGGCGTGATAGAAAGCTTTGTTTAGCTAACAGAGCTTTTCTTTTGTCCAAAGTTTCCTCTACCGTCAAGATTTGTTGCAGATCGACATTCGTAACCTCAGATTCCCCTTACCCTCAGATCTACAACGTCATGTACTAAGCAATGAAATGAAAAAGTCAATAATTATTACCCTAAACAAAACCGATTACCTAGATAAAGCATTTAAGACCATTCCTGCCAACGC
>DATCXS010000298.1:0-7855 GCA_036565645.1 Mucilaginibacter sp. | reverse complement strand
AAGCGCAAAATACACACCCCTGCCGACACTCAACCTACCCGCCCCTTCTCAAGAGGGGATAAAAATTTTAAAGGCAATTTCCCTGTTGACCTGTTGCTTATTAATGCCGATTTTATATTTTTGATGACAATTATAAACCCCTTTGTTACAATGAAAAAAATTATTTTAACCTTAGCGCTGTTAGGCGGCGTACTCATAAATGCTTCGGCACAAAAAACTGATCCGGGTAAATTTAGTCTGGGTTTAGAGGCTGGTGTTCCGGTTGGCTCGGCTCGCAATACTTCAACCTTTACTATCGGTGGATCCTTAAAATATGGGTTTGCTGTTGCAAGCAAAACCTCGCTAACTGTTTCGGGCGGATATATTTACTTCCCTTACCGCGGCGATGTTACCTCGGCAGTTTTGGGTTATGCTAAAACAAACTCGGGCGAGGGCTATATACCATTAAAAGCCGGTGTCAAATATTTCCTTTGCGATTTATTTTATGCCGAAGCTCAGTTAGGTACTACCATTTCAACAGCTTCGGGCGGCGGCACCTGGTTTGCCTATGCTCCGGGCGTTGGCTACCGGTTTGATACCCATGCCGACTTAGGCCTGCGTTATGAGGGCTGGGCGCAAAGCGGCTTTACCAAAGGGCAGATAGCAGTTCGCCTGGCTTACAGCTTTTAAGAAGCTGCCTGAATTTTACTATATTTCATTGAAACATTGCCATCGACTTTAGTCAACGGGTAAAATATATGCCAGATGGTGGCTTTTAGCCGAAACGAGATTAAATAGTTAGGCTAAAGCTCTTTGATGCTCTGCCTTATCCGTCGACTAAAGTCGACGGCAATGATATCTCTGTTTTTAACGACTTTTAGAAAGAACTTAACAAAAAGCGCTTTAGACACTTAAGGGGCTTTTTGTTTTTTTGACTTGCCGATATGCCGAAAGCAAATATTGTTGTAATTTCGGCATTCAAGATTTTAAGGTGTATAGCATACTCAAAAAAGAAATTACAACCTACCTCAGTTCGCTGGTAGCTTATGTTACCATCGGTGTATTTTTACTGGTACTGGGACTTTTTCTGTGGGTCTTCCCCGACTCATCAATTCTTGATTACGGCTACGCCGGATTAGACAGCCTTTTCAGCACGGCGCCTTACCTGTTCATGTTTCTGATACCGGCAATCACCATGCGGTCGCTGGCCGAGGAGCGTAAAGAAGGAACCTTTGAACTGCTCATAACCCGCCCCCTTACTCATCTGCAAATTGTTTTAGGCAAGTACCTGGCGGCGGTAGTGATTGTGCTGTTTGCATTAGTGCCTACGCTGGTTTACTATTACTCGGTTTATATATTGGGCATCCCACAGGGCAATATTGACAGCGGCGCAGCCATTGGCTCATATATCGGTTTGTTTTTATTGGGAGCGTCTTTTGCGGCAATCGGTTTGTTTGCATCGGCCATCACCAAAAATCAGATCATCGCATTCACCGTATCTGTATTTATTTGTTTCTTTTTTTACAGCGGATTTGATTCGCTAAGCGGATTGCTTTCGCTGCAATCAACCGGTATACAGAGCCTGGGAATTAATGACCATTATCAATCCATAAGCCGGGGCGTTTTAGATACGCGTGACCTGGGGTATTTTATAGTGCTCGCAGCCTTATTTATCTGGCTGACGGTGGTTGTGCTGTTAAAGCAGCAGCAAAAAAATCCCGGTAAAAAGAGTCTTGTCGGCATAACTATCATTGTTGTTGTCGGTATTATGAGCAATGTTGGTTTTACCCGTTTTGATTTTACCAAAGAGGGCCGTTATACCATATCAGAAATGAGCCGTGGTATATTGGATAACCTTAAAAGCCCGGTAAAAGTTACCGTTTATTTGCAGGGCGATTTAACCGGCGGCATGAAGCGCCTGCAACGCGCCTCTAAGGATATGCTGAGCGATCTGCAAGCGTACAGCCACCACAATCTGCAGTTTGAGTTTGTCGACCCGCTGAAAGGCTTGTCGAACGAACAGCAGAACCAAACTATTGAAGATTTAACCGCCCGCGGTATAGAGCCAACCGCTTTATCGGTAAAAACGGATGACGGCGTAACGCAGAAAACCATCTTCCCGGCGGCAATGGTGTCGGCTAATGGTAAGGACATTCCGGTTAAGTTGCTGTATCAGCAAAATCAGATGGGTTTATCTGCCGATGAAGTGCTGAACAACTCTATTCAAAATTTAGAGTACGCTTTTATATCAGCCATAAAAAAAGCAAACAAAGGCGGCAAACCGCAAATAGGTTTTACTACCGGGCACGATGAGCTGACCGATGTGCAGCTGAATGATGCTATGCGCTCTTTGTCTGATGGGTTTGAAGTTGGCAGGGTCGACCTGCGAACCATCCCATTTGATAGCTTAACAAAGATAAGCCTGATTGTGATCCCTAAACCCAACAAGCCATTTACCGAGGCCGAGAAATTTAAGCTGGATCAATACCTGATGCGCGGCGGCAAAATAGTCTGGACGATAGACCAGGTAAGCGCCGAACTGGACAGCCTGCGGGGTCATGGCGGCGAGCAGCTGGCTTTCCCGAAACAGCTTAACCTGGACGATCAGCTATTTACGTACGGTGTCCGCATTAACTATGATCTGATAGCCGATATAGTTGCGGCGCAGATCCCCATCAGCACCGGCAATATAGGCGGGCAGGCGCAAATTCAGATGGTACCCTGGCTGTTTTACCCGATATTTATGCCGACCGCCAGGCATCCGATAACTAAAAACCTGGACGGTATATACAGCGAGTTTGTAAGCACCATTGATGTGCTGGACATTCGCAACGTTAAGAAAACGGTACTGCTGGCATCATCGCCATACAATAAAAGTTTGAAGGCCCCGCACATGTTGTCCCTGCAGGCTATTGAGCAGGAGCCTGATCCTAAAGCCTTTCAAAGCACGCCTAAAATTACCGGGGTTTTACTGGAGGGGCAGTTTATGTCCGACTTTCAAAACCGCCCGGAGCCTGTGGGTTTAGGCGAAGCTATTCAGCAGAGATCAGCAAGTGTGCCGACAAAGCAAATAGTTATCAGCGACGGCGATATCTTCAAAAACCAGGTTGCTGCAGACGGTTCACCATATCCGCTGGGGTACGATCATTATACCCGTCAAAACTTCGGCAATAAAAATCTGCTGCTTAACATAGCCGATTACATGACAGACGATTCGGGCCTGATCACTTTACGTAACAAGGAGATCAAATTGCGTCTGCTTAACCGTGCCCGCATCCGCAACGAGAAATTATATTGGCAAGTAATAAATACAATTGTTCCTTTGCTTTTAGTGTTAATATTTGCTATTTTTCAACATTATATTCGCAAGAGAAAGTATGCTCATTAAATTTTATACTTTTGACTAATTAACTTTAAATTTATATATGAGATTCATAGTTTCCACATCAACATTGTTAAAGCAATTGCAGGCCGTGAGCGGTGCGCTTAGCAGCAGCACAGTATTGCCCATATTGGAGAACTTTTTGTTTGAGATAAAGGATGGAAACTTAACCATTTCTGCTACCGACCTGCAAACCAGCATGACTACATCGCTACAGGTTGAGGCGAAAGAAAATGGCCGTATTGCAATTCCATCACGTATTTTATTAGATACTTTAAAATCATTGCCAGAGCAGCCTGTGGCTTTTTCTGTTGATGATGCAACATTTGCTATTGAGATCAATGCGGGCGATGGTAAATATAAACTAAGCGGCGAAAATGGCGAGGATTTCCCCAAAATTCCGGTGGTGGAGAATGCATCGTCAGTAAACCTGCCTGCATCGGTTTTGGCCGAGGCTATCAACAAAACTATTTTCGCGGTTAGTAACGATGAGCTGCGCCCGGCCATGACAGGTGTTTACTGCCAGTTGTCGAGCCAGTACTTAACTTTTGTAGCCACTGATGCGCATAAGCTGGTACGCTACCGCCGCCTGGATGCAAAGGCAGAGTCGACCACCTCATTCATCCTGCCAAAGAAAGCTTTGACCCTGTTAAAGGCAGCTTTGCCAGGCGATGATGTAAATGTATCGGTAGAGTACAACAGTACCAGCGCCTTTTTTAAATTTAACAACATTAACCTGGTATGCCGCCTTATTGACGAGCGTTACCCGGATTATGAAGCGGTTATCCCATTAAATAACCCCAATAAACTAAGCATAGATCGGTTAGCTTTTTTAGGGTCATTGAACCGTGTGGCCATTTATGCTAATAAAACCACCCACCAGGTACGTTTAAAAATAACCGGCAGCGAGCTGCATATTTCATCAGAGGATATTGACTTTGCTAACGAGGCTCACGAGCGTCTGGGTTGCCAGTATGAGGGCGAGGATATGGAAATTGGCTTTAATGCCCGTTTCCTGATCGAGATGCTGAAAAACCTGAGCGGCGAGGAAGTATTATTAGAAATGTCAACACCAAACCGTGCCGGTTTATTGCTGCCTCAGGGCGGCGACGAGAATGAGGATGTATTGATGCTGGTAATGCCGGTTATGCTTAACAGCTATGCTTAAGTGGCAGCAATAAATAAAGAATTTGAATTAAATCATAGTCCGGGCATTATAAACCGGACTTTTTTATTGAACCCGATAACAAAAGCTGCAATTAAGCAGTTATATAGCATCAGGTTATTATGAATAGCAAAATAATATTGTTGATAGTGTTTGTGGCGACTACCGGTCTTTTTTCGTGCAAAAAAAATGGCGAAGAAATAGGTACTGTCACCCAAAACGAGATAACCCTGATAAACGCCGGTGGCGATACGCTGAACGTATATGAAAACGGTACGCGCCTAAACAACGGCTCAACATTGCTGCCTTCGGGCCAATACCGCAACCTGGAAATTATAGCAGGCGATCAACATTACCAGTTTAAAAAAGCAGGCAGTCCAAACGCTCTTTTTGATATCGGGCTTAACTTTGACTTTTCGTCATCATATACCTTGTTTGTAGCAGGTCAGTCGGCCGACAAAGTATTTGTATTAAGAGATACCGTAGTCAGGGATACGCTCGGCAGCGCTTACGTCAGGTACGTCAATGCATCGCCGGATGTGGGTGATATCGATTTTACGATTGGCAGTCTTCCAACAGTTAAAAACCTTCCGTTTAAATCGGCCACTTCATTTTTGAGCGTCCCGGCGGGTAAGGTTTTCTATGCGATGGTAAAGGGCGGGACAGATACCATAGCGGCAGGCACGCTTACTTTCAATTCGGGTGTCGCTTATAATTTATTTACAAAGGGATTGGTTGACGGTAAGGGCACCACTGCGCTTGGCGCCCGGGTGTTAATAGCACAATAAAAAAATATGGTAAACAAAAATAGATTTATGGTTTTTGTGTTTTTATGCTGCGCAGGCACCATGACCATATCTTTCATAACCTCGTGCGGCAAAAATGCCGGTACCGTTTCTCCGGCTACTTCGCACATTCTATTTCAGGTAGTTAATTTAAGCCCCGACCTGCATCCGGTTAATTTATATGTCGGAACATACCTGCAAAGCAATCAGCCTTATTCGTATCCAAACCCGTCAGGGTATTTTTCTATTACAAATACCAATCCGCCTATACAGATCAGGTCGGCTGTTTCAACTGAATCGACGGTTAATATACTGTCAATAGATACCTTAATCATGCATCCTTACTTTAAGTATTCGTTATTTATTACCGGCTTAAAGACAGACAATACGGTTACATCGTTTCTTACTATTGATACAGCCGGCCCACCACCGGCAGGCCGCGGGAAACTAAGATTTATTAATGCATCGCCACGGTCAGCCGGTTTTGACGTTATGGCCAATGACATAAAAGCCTTTACCAATCAAACCTATAAAAATGTAAGCAAGTATATATTATTACCGCCCGGCACCTATGATTTTAAGGTTACACCTGCAGGGCAGAGTACCGTTATATCAACCATACCTAAGTTCACTATTGTTGACGGTAAGGTTTACACTATGTATTGCCGTGGGGTAGCTAACGGTGCCGACTCGGTAGCGTTTGGTACCGGCATTATTAATAACCGCTAAGCTTCCCGGATATATTTATATTTTTGCGCCAAAATCAATCATATTGGAACTGATAAAATCCATAATCGACTTCATAATACACATAGATAGGCACCTGGTGCAAATTACCAGTCAATATCAGGGCTGGACCTATTTGATACTATTTGCCATTATTTTTGCCGAAACAGGTTTCGTGGTAACCCCATTCCTGCCCGGCGACTCGCTGCTGTTTGCTGCAGGCGCGCTAATTGCAGGCGGTAACTCGGGCCTGGACATCTATTTGTTGACGGCGATATTGATCGTGGCGGCGTTTACGGGCAACACCCTGAACTACACCCTGGGTAATTTTCTGGGGCCAAAGGTTTTTAAAGAGAATAATAAGATACTCAAGCTGGATTACTACGTGCAAACCAAAGCCTTTTTTGATAAGCATGGCGGCAAGGCCGTAATATTCAGCCGGTTTATGCCGATAATTCGTACCATAGCGCCGTTTGTGGCAGGAGTAGGGCGCATGCCGTTTCTGCGTTACAGTTTATACAATATTGTTGGGGGGGTATCATGGATCGTCCTCTTTCTGTTTGCAGGATATTTATTAGGTAATGCGCCTTTCTTTAAAGCACATTTCTCGCTGATAGGCGTTGCCATTATCCTGATATCAGTTGTCCCGCCAATTATTGCGGCTGTCCGTAGCAGCAAAAAGAAAACCGCTTAGAGACGCGATACATCGCGTCTTTTTTCATATTATTGGTCTGCACGCGGGAACGCGATCCGGAGACGCGATGCATCGCGTCTCTACGATATTTATTTTATTCTTCTTCCTTTTGTATCTCAAACGGTGCGATCTTGCCAGATCTGTAAACCATTTCCTCGTGCTGAATAGCGCGTAGTTGAGCTTGCGTCAGGTGATGTTTAATCAATTTATTCAGATCCGGTTGCCCGGCATCTACCCAGGCCGAAAACCAAAAACTGCCTACTGACAAGATTGCCGAACGCATGCGTTTTTGCACCATGCCATGCAGCAGACGCTGATAATCGCGGCTGTACCCGACAGAATAATCTTTAATGGCCCGCTTGCCATGCATTACCATAGCGTATTTCTTCAACTCAGGATAAGTTTTGCTTAAAGCTTTCTCCACCCGTAAAACTGAATCGACCCCGGCAAATGAGGTTCGGCAGATCTTGAACGCTTCTTTTAACGGGTTTTCGATATAACGCGCCTTGCCTGCATAACAGTTGTAGTTTGCAGCAAAGAGTTCAGGTATCCGGCTTTCCCATAGGGCATGTATGCCGGTTTGCCCGCTAAGCTGCCCATTGTAGTTTTGGGTAAGATGTAAGGGGACATGCGCGTCGGCCACGTAATGCCCTAAGTTTGACGAAGCAATCAAAATACCGGTAGTGTCATGCCATTTAAACGCATTAACCAGTTTGTAATAATTGTACTGGATGATCCAGGGTACCGTGCCGTATTTGTCCAGCGTATCTTCCGAATATTTTACTACAGCGTCTTTCCAGTGCTCGGGTATCAGGCGAAAAGGATTTTTGCCGTAGTGGTCAGCATTCAGGTAATGATGCGGGGCCTCAAGCGAATCTACATAGCGCCGCTTGTCGGCGCTGATGGCGTGCGCTGTAATGATATCGATATTGGCCTTATAAAAACCGGCCATTGCTTTGGGCAGCGTAAACACAGCCAGCCGGTTAATACGATAATGTGCGAAAAATCCCCAGGATGAGCAAAGTATGATCAGTAATAAGCCCGTAAATATCCTGGCGGATGATTTCATTATTGCTGCGCCTGCTGATACTTGTAATGTAAGTGTTTGATGATTTCTTCGGCTT
>DATCXS010000028.1:0-18959 GCA_036565645.1 Mucilaginibacter sp. | reverse complement strand
GTTGACGCAGCTGTGGAGGAGATCAATAAAGATAAATAGTCAGCAGCGACTTCCTATAAGGAAGGGAGGCCGGTTTGGTCTCCCTTTTTTTGTGTCTTTTTATAATAGCGTTCCCTGCGGGCCGCGCTATCCGCTCATACTGCGCCGGGCCTTAGCCGCAAGGCCGGTATCCGCTATTATCGCTAACGCGGCCCGCGCACTGATCCACGCGTGTATGTGTATCAGTTTGGATCACCAATAAAACACAACACACTGATAATAAGCATATTAATGAATTTATTTTTAAAAAGCGGATCACTTTGGATCAACTTTTATGACTTATAGGTCAGTTTTTTGGATCACCTGATGATGACAAAATTGTGTCACCATTTGATCTTCATATTCTGCCTACCTTGCATAAAACCTTTTTAATAATGAGTAATTACAGAGAATACCCAACTTTCCACCGGCCTGCCGAGATCGAACTGATCCGCTCTATGGCGCACCGGCCCTTAACCACCAAAGAAAATAAAGTACTCGACAATTATTTTCAGGATGCTGCCGAAATCAGCGATGCTTTTATTATTAAGCCTGCGGCCGACTGGCTGCAAACTACCAATGAGACACCTGATGGCGGAACCATGCTGTTTGGCGACTTTTGGTATGAGGGCGAAGTTTGTATTATGTTTGCCGATACTAACGTAGGCAAGTCAATACTGGCCGTACAAATAGGAGACAGCCTGAGCAAGGGTACGGCCATTGGCGACATGCAAGCAGGCAGGCGGGCCAAAAAAGTTCTATACTTTGATTTTGAACTGAGCGCCGGGCAATTTAAAAAGCGGTATAGCGACGCCGTGTATGGCAATTACCCATTTAGCCCCAACTTTGCGCGACTGGTTTTTAATCCGGATGCCGGGGGCGCACGTAAATTTGCAAGCTACGCCGAGTATCTGAACAATGCCATCGAAAACGTCATCATTTCCAGCGGCGCGCGCATCCTCATTATAGACAATATTACCTGTCTGCGCAGCGGTACCGAGGCCGCCGCCAGTGCTGTAAGTTTGATGAGCAAGCTGCAAGCCATTAAGCGCCAATACAAACTATCAATACTGGTGCTGGCGCACACTCCTAAACGCAATCCCGCAAAACCCATCAACCGCAATGACCTGCAAGGCAGTAAAATGCTTATCAATTTTGCCGACAGCGCCTTTGCTATTGGCGAGAGCCAAACCTCTGCCGGTCTGCGCTATCTTAAACAGATCAAACAACGCAGCGGCAACCAGGTTTATGGTGCCGACAACGTGCGCCTGTGCCGCATCATTAAACCATCCAATTTTTTGCATTTTGATTTCACAGGTCGCGAGCCTGAGGCCCGCCACTTGCTGCACTATACCGAGCAGCAACGCAAAACTACAGAAGATCGCATAGCTGAGCTTCGCGGTCAGAGCCTTAGCCTGCGTGCTATCTCTACTGCAACCGGATTGTCTTTTGGGGCGGTATTTAGGGCGGTGAAGCGGCTTGAACGGGAGACAACGTTAAGCTGAGCTTAACACATTTTAGGTCGAAGTTACGCTTCGCTAAACTTCGACCAGTGCTGGAGATAATTATTATATTTGATAAGCCGAACTATAAACCATATCCATATGAGCGTATCGAAACCTTTTCACTTTAGCATAATTTTTTATTCCTTTTTATTTTGTTTTATCATTATTAATAAGGTTAATGCGCAAAAGCGGGATAATGTACAAACAAATAGTTATAGGGTTTCCAATAACGTAGTTATTGATGGAAAAACAACCGAATGGAAAGATTTCTTTTTTAAAACATACAATAAACATAATCAGATTTTTTACACAATAGGTAATGATGATAACAAGCTTTATTTATTTGTTAAGGCCCCTGCGCCAATAACTGTAGATAAATTAATAACAGGCGGCCTTACATTAACGGTCAGTCATAATTTATCGGCAAAAAGAAAGAATGATAAAAATAACAAGTCAATTACTTTCCCTGTCCATGAATATACTTACAGCGAAACTATACAAGGGCCGTGGGCGTATCAGGCTTTTAAAAGCGACACTATCGGCAATAAACGGCAAATTGATAGCTTAATGCACGTTTATAACAAAAAGGCTACTTCCATGTTAAATCAAATTGCATTAAAAGGAATAAACGATACAATTAGTTCTACAAATAACAATTATGGAATAGAAGCTGCAATTCAATTTACTAACAAAATGGAATTGATATACGAATTAGCTGTGCCATTAAATTATTTAGGACTTGATATTAAAAACTTAACACAATTTAGTTATAACATTAAATTAAACGGGTATCCCCTGGCGGTAAAGCGAAAGCCGTCTCTTTTTCCTTCTCCTATTGTTAAAATAGCCTCCGATGCTCCGGTAGACTTTGATTATCTATTTTTAAATAGTGTATCTGACGTTTGGGGAAAGTATACTTTAGCAAATAAATAGCTTAATCAATTTATTAGATCCCTTTCACTGGTCGAAGTTTTTCAACTTCGACCTAAATGTCGCAAGCATTCTGCTGGCCAAAGCAATATTTACAATCAAAATTGTATTTTGGTTAAAATGGGCCGCAAATATATTTTTCACGAGCACGACCAGCTTTACTTTGTAAGCTTTGCAACGGTAAACTGGATAGATGTTTTTGTGCGGAGGATATACTGTGATATTATTGTCGATAGCCTTAAATATTGCATGGAAAACAAAGGTCTTTAATTGTATGCCTGGTGTATTATGTCGAGCCATGTGCATTTAATAATCAGCTCCCGCTTATTCAAGCGTCCACGCTTGAGCACTTTTTCGTCTATGAGCGTCTGCGCTCACGTAGCAGTATGAAGCCGCAAGTGTGGACACTTGCTCTTAAAGTTCGGTTAAGCGTGGACGCTTAACCGGGCGCGAGGCGAAGCTACGGTGCGCTAAACTTCGTCGAGTGCCACGTTTACAAACTTTGTACATAGCAGGAGACGCGAAGCATCGCGTCTCTACAAATGTGTTTCGTTATTTAGACAGCGCAAGTATTTTCATATTGCGGAACCGGATCTCATTACCATGATCTTGCAGGAGAATGCGAGTGGGGGCCTTGGTGCCAAAATCTGCAGCGCGTTTAAATTTGCTCCTGGCAATTGCCGCCAGTAACTCCGGACCTCCTAACTCAAAGCTGACGATCTTTGTACCGTTTAGCCAATGTTCTACATGGTTGCCTTGTACGACGATACGCGATTGGTTGAACTGGCCGGCTGGTTTTAACTTTTTGGAATCGTTTGGAGCAATAAGCGAATAGAGTGAGCCTGTTGCATGAAGCGGCCCGTTTTGGAGTACATCGGGATGTCGCTCATCATCAACCAGCTGGTATTCAAACCCAACCGGGCTGGTGCCATCGTCGCCCATATACATTAAAAAGCCCGGTTTATTTTGCCGTTCATGAAGGAAATAATAGACGCCGCTATTGCCACCCGGCTCAATGCTCCACTCAAAACGTAAGTCAAAATCGGTAAATAGCTCATCCGTCATCAGGTTGCCGCCGCCGGTGCGGGGGCGACCATTACCTTTGGAGTTTTTGAGACACCCGTCTTCGATAGTCCAGCCTCTGGATGGTTTATCTGCCGGATAATAGCTGCGCCAGCCATTAAAATCCTTGCCATCAAAAAGCAGTTTCCAACCTGCTTCCTTTTCGGCAGTTGACAGGGTGTTGACCGGGGTAGCTGCAACCTGAGCGCGCCCGGGGAGCGCTTTAAAGATCAGGCAGGTAAGTATAATAGCTGCGACCGATAGCTGTATTTTATTTTTCATTGGATAACGTTTATATAAGCAAAGTAATTACTATTAGCCAGTTATCAAAGTGCATGCTTAAAAAACAGACTCATTTCACAAAATTTAACATATTGATATCCAAGTGTTAAAAAGGTTAAATATATAGGAAGTTGTGGGCATGGCATCTAAATTTGGTGCTGTTAACCTTTAACAGGTTACCTAAGCTATGTTAAAATCGACCTTTATATTAGCACTTGCAGTGTTTACAGTGAAAACGGTTAGTGCACAAAAAGCTATTGACCGGCCCATAAAAGCAGGTACGGCCAGCGCGCCTAAAACTTTTGACCTGACCATAAAGCTCGACAGTAGTATTAACCCCAAAAAGGCATATCTTCAATATTACGACGGTAAAAACTTGCAGCTGCTGTCAGATACAGTAGGGCTTGAGCGTGTTGTGCACATCAGGAAAAAATACTACTCGCCGCTGGCTACATTTGAAATAAGCTTCCTTGACTCTGCGCGCAACGGCTATTCTAAAGAATTTTTTATTGGCGATAAACCGGCAATGGTTACGCTTCACTACAAACCGGGCACTGATCACGAATTAATTTATTCAGATGCGCGTAATGTAACGCCTGTTTTTGACTCGTCAGATACCAAAAATTGGGGCTGGATCATTAAAATGCGTGCTCTCCATTCGCAAAAAGAAGCGGCTCTGCTTGAGAATTTCATGAAGAACAATCCCAATTTCCAGCAAAATGACTCTTTGAAAAACAGATACGGACAACTTTACAAAGCTTACATCCGCAAGGATATGTCTTATTTAAAGCAAGCACCTGCCGATTATTTTTCGTTTTGGTTCTTTGTCCATCAATCATCGCAACTTAATGGTGTGTTAAGCAAGGACAAAGCCTTTTTGCAGGAGCAGCTCACCTTTTTAAAAACCACATTCCCGGCAAAATTTACCGGCAACGCAGAGGGCAGGTATTTGACCAAGAAGTTTGAGGATAAGATCAATGCGGTGCCGTTGCAGTTAAACCAAGCTATACCGGCATTTACGGTTACCGGGACCGACGGCAAAAAGATTAGCTTAAAGCAGTTGAAAGGCCGGTATGTTTTGCTTGATTTTTGGGCGACCTGGTGCGGCCCGTGCATGGCCGAAATGCCTTTTGTTAAAGATATTCGCAAAAAATACCCGGCCGAAAAATTAGCCATTATTGGTATAAGCTCTGACATGGATAAACAGCATTTACTCACCGGGATTCAGAAAAATAGCATAACCTGGCCCCAATATTTAGACAATGAAAAAAAGATAGGCATCCTGTACAGCGTGGAAGCAATACCGACCATGATACTGTTGGACAAAGAGGGAAAAATGATATATCGCAGCAATTTCCTGCAATCAGATCAGGATAAATTGCCTAAACTATTGGAGAGCTTAAACTAAAGTTTTAATTAACCGGTCCGACAAACTTCGGCCGGGGGCATCGTGGCATGTAGTTATAAACTACATGCATAATTGTCCGAAGTCAAAGACTTCGGACAGCGCGGTTTATTACCCGTTATTTTGTTGAGCTAATTTATTAGTTAAGCTGGAAGCTTAATACATTTTAGGTCGAAGTTACGCTTCGCTAAACTTCGACCAGTAACAGTGGGGGCAGCGTTACTTCGGACGGTGTTACATTTAAGGAGCAACCGGCTCTACACGAATATTATCGAAAAGATTATGATCGTAAGTGCTGGCAATGAATGCCATGCCTTTTAGGCCTGCTTTGCTTGACACCGTGGCCAATTTTTTGCCATCCACAAATCCGGCAATTTGATCGCCTTTCATTTCCAGGCGCAGATGGTGCCAATCTGCAGGCTTGAATTGATTGATCTGGCCCGATGCAAGCGGGGTGTATTGCCAGTTCAGCTGCCATCTCCCGTCACTGGTCAAAATCCAACGGAACCCAAGCTTGTCGCGGCTGGCATAGCGCCCACCAATTTCGGCATCGCCACCGGCAAGTAATATATCGCCTTCAATAGCATAATCCTGCCAGTTTTCATCGCCAAAAAGTGAATGCGGCTTTAAAAGCCAATTGTCATACCACAGGATACCCTGTTTGGGCACGATCTGAGCCAGGCAAAGTCCGCCCCCGGGAAATTGATAGGTTTCGAAAGTACCTTTCTGGTCTGAGAAATAGCGCGGTGTTTTGCCTGCGGAGTAGCTCTCAAAGTTCTCTGTAAATGGAAAAGGGAATGGCTTTCTGGCCGGCGGGGTACCAAACGTGCCTTTTGTTTGGCCGGTGGTACTGGTTAAGGTATAAATGGTATTTGGTTCTAATTCTAAATTTATAGAACCATTATGCAAACGCAGCGGTTTTTGGCGGAGGAATTGTTGCTTTTCGGTAGATTTCCATACATACACCGGACCCGTTTTAAGCCCTTTGCCAACGGCGATTTTTACGTTCTGCTTTTTGCCGGTGACCATGATAACCGACCAGTCGCCGGTTTTAGGGTCGCGCATAGCCACATGGCTGCCGGTCCAGGTATCGGCGTCAAATTGTCCGCAAGCGGCATCCATGTATACCCAGCCGGGCTGGGCAAATTGCGTAGTATGGGCCAGCGCCCAAACGGCAGTCCAAACGGTATAATGACCGTCCCAGGGCGAATCTGCCTGCATTGCGCCGGTATTGGCCCAGATAACCTGGTTATAAATACCATCTAAAGGGCACCAGATCTCAAATTTGGTGATACGGTCCCTGGTATATAATTTGTTCATCACCCTGGCCAAATAAAGCGCGCCCTTTCCTCCCCACTCCTCGCCCGACTGGCTCCACTCTTCGCTTGCCCACAGCGGTTTGCCCGATTGCTTGGCTTTTGCTGTCGCGCCGCGGCCTGCTTTCTGGTCAATATCCCATGGCTCACGGCCATCCACATAGTGATAACCAACTGCATCAATCAGGTGATTATACGCCGGATTCTTTTCCAGCTCGTTAAAAACCTGCCAGTATTCGCTGTCATCATCCGGAGCCTGAATTTTTACTTTTGAAAAACCGTGGGCATCCAATGTCGGACGCAGGTTTTTAGCAATCCAATTCAAATTAGTACCCATTTCGTTTTGGGCGGCAGATACCCAGTTCATTTCCAGTCCGTAATTTTTCCGGGCAACGTCTAAAAAAGCAACAAACCAATCGGCAGAGGCCTGAGAAAAACGATTGCCAACCCAGGCCGGATATGCCCAGGGAAGGCAATCTAACATTATCGCCGGATTGCGTTTGCGTGCTTCGGCCATTAACCAAAACTCATAGCCCCGTGGTTTTGGATCAAGCATTTCTTCTTGTGTAATAGCATGCGAAGGCTCGCTGCCGCAGGTGGAATTTTCGCCGCTGCCTATTTCAACTTTCAGATGCTGAAAGCCTGCCCCGAACTTTGGTTTGAATAAAAAATCAAGCACTTCGGCGCGTTGCTTTTCGGGATAATCAACCAAATTACGGGTGGAAGCACCGGCACTGACAGCCCCAATCCCTTCAAAAACCCTTCCGGGTTCGTTAGCGCTTAAAGAGATTGTTGTTTGGGCATTAATATCCGGTACAGCCAAGAGCATAGTCGCCAGGGCGCATAAATACTTTCTCATTAGTATTTTATTTATGATTAATGAATGCGGGTCAATTTCATTACAACCAGTGGTTGCCAAATCCAAATTTAACCCAAGTCGGGTTTAAAGAAATGGAGTATTTATGCTATATGATGGATTTTCTTCTTATTTTAATCGGGGTCACAGGGCTTCGGACAACAGCCGATAGTTAAATTATCCGACTTTTGATCTGGTGGTTTTCTTCCCAGACACAAAGAACCCTATTATCCGGCAGAATCATTGTCTTTAAGTAACTTCCGTTACCTACAGCGGTTTCTTTATTGGTTTGCACATCTTTATATTCTAAGTTACCGCCATCGCTCATTGACACCAGGGTTTCATCTGAATTTGAGCTGATGCTGCAATCGCGGCCTTTACCAAGGTACCTTTCATTTTCGCCCGGCTTGCAATAGTAAACGGTTCCCCGTCTTTGCCAGGTGGTGTTGATGGTATTGTCGGCATTAAAACTCAAACCACCGCCATCCATAGGGCAGGCATTTAATTGCCAGGTGCCGGTTCCTAACTTTACAGCATTTTTAAAGGTTTGCCCCTTATTTGCAGAGGTTGCCAGATACAGGTCGCGAGAGCCATTTAACCAGTTCCTGAACATGATGGCTATGTTGGGTCCTTTAACGGCAATGCTGGGCCGGCAGCACTCGCAAACATGCTTATCCGGTGATTGATAAACCAACATATTTTTGCGCCACTGCGTATGCCCGGCGGGTAAAGCCGAAAAGAAGATGTTGTTCTGCTTATTTAGCCGCAGGTCAAGCCAGGTTGCGTAAAAGTTGTCCTGATTGTCGCAGGCTATATTCATCAATCCTTCGGGAGCAGTTGCTTTAATGTCATTGATCAGGCCTTTATTTTGCCACTTCCCTTTTTGGTTATTAAGCAAAAAGAAATGAATATTACCTGTTTTGTCCATCGCAGTAACAATGCTATAATGTGCCGAGCTGGCTAACTGCGGGCCGCGGGCCATGCCTAAATGCATCTTTTTTACCACACCAACTAAAACCGGCTCGCCAAACGTTTTACCTTTATTGGCAGATGTAGCACAAAATATGCTGTCGCTCCTGCCAAATACTACCCTGATGGTTCCGGCATTATCTACGCTAATCTGCGGCTGCTGCCCTTCTGCTATTATAAGTGCACCGGGTGCGCTGAATGATGCCAGAAAAAAGACGATCAATGCGCCAGAAAGTAATCTATGGATATGTTTCATGCTAAAAATCTTTATTTAACAGTTTTTCTAATTCAGCAAAGCTGATGTTCATTTTTACGCGGCCTTGTTTGGCGTAAGATATTTCGCCTGTTTCTTCGGATACGATGATCGCGGTAGCTTCATTGGCTTCTGTAACGCCTATACCGGCGCGATGGCGCAGCCCAAATTGGGCGGGAAGATCGACTTTGTCCGTTAAAGGCAAAATACAGCTGGCCGATTTGACTTTATTCTCGGCAATTACCACGGCTCCGTCATGCAGCGGGCTGGTTTTTTGAAATATACTTTCCAGCAGCCGCTTGGATATGCGGGCTTCTATTACCTCGCAACTGTTTTGATAAAATTGCTCGTCGTAATACTTGGCAAAAACAATGAGTGCGCCGGTGCGGGTTTGTTTGAGTGATTTACAGGCGTCAATAATGGGTTTAATACGGGCATAATTGTTCTTTTCGGCCTGGGCCTTGCCAAAGAAATAACGCCACCAGGCTTTGTTGCGTTGCAGGGAGGCGTTTTTACCTACCAGCAACAAAAACCGCCGTATTTCCTGCTGAAACACTACCACAACAATAATAACGGCCACATCCCTGAAATAACCCAGTATTTCGGTAAGTAAGCGCATTTTCAGCGAGCTTACCACAAAATACAGTGCGTAGATAATGGCCATTCCTATTAAAATATTAACAGCAATGGTACCCCGGATAAGGTTGTATAACTGGTAAATCAGGAATGCTACCAGCAGTATATCCAATACGTTAAGAAATGTTAATTTAAAAAGGCTGAGATCTAAACCGTGCATACGCTAAGGTAATATATAGATGTGAGATTTGAGATATTTGATTTTAGATGCCTCTCTCTCTTTACACCAATATGTTATTTGCTTTATGCTTTTTTAATTTCAGGCTTTTTTGGGAAAAGCAGCGAGGCAACAATGCTGATTACCAGTATCGCCAGAATGATTAACAGCGAGCGCCCGGTAGTTAAACCTATCTGGTCAACATAATTGGCCAGCAACATTTTCAGACCAATAAAGGCCAGCAATACCGCCAAACCTACTTTTAAATAATGGAACTTGTCAATAATGTTTACCAACAGAAAGAACATAGAGCGCAGCCCCATGATGGCAAAAATGTTAGAGAAGAAAACGATATAAGGATCTTTAGTAACCGAGAATATTGCCGGGATAGAATCAACAGCAAAAACCAGGTCAGTAACCTCGATGATCAGCAACACGAGGAACAGCGGCGTAATAAATTTCTTTTTATTAATCTTAACAAAAAACTTATCGCCCTCAAATTTTGGATGTACTGAAAAATACTTAGAGGCCAGTTTTACTACTTTATGATTTTCGGGATCGATGCTTTCTTCCTGATTACGGTTGATGAACATGGTGACGCCTGTATAAACCAGGAAAGCACCGAACAAGTACAATACCCAATGAAATTGCTCGATCAGAGCAGCACCAACAAAAATGAACAGAAAGCGCATTACCACCGCACCAATAATACCCCATAGCAATACTTTGTGATAGTATTTAGGATTAACTGAAAATGCTGTAAAAATCAGCACCATTACAAAGATATTGTCTACCGACAGCGCATACTCAACCACATAACCGGTTAAAAACTCGAGGCCAAGATTGTTGCGGTATAGCTGTAAACTACCCTTAAAATCGTCCGGGTTTAATTTAAGCTGATGAAAGTTTCTGATGTTGACATCCTGCAGCGCAGCAAAGCTGTCTACGTGGTGAAGCAGTTGCCCGTAGTTTAAAATCAGCAAGTAAAAACCTAATGCAAAAGCTACCCACACAGCGCTCATAAAACCGGCTTGTTTCAAGCTTACCGGTTGGTCTGCTTTGCCAAAAAGTCCCAGGTCTATCGCCATCATTATAAAAATGAAAACCAGAAACCCTGCTATAAATAAAAGTTCGTTCGTCACTATTTGTCTCGTTCTGTTGTAAATCTAACCAATTGCTCTAAGCCCCGGCGTGCACCGCTGTCGGGAAAAGTATTTAAAATTTCGAAAGCCTCGTCCCTGTATTTTCTCATTTGGGTTTCGGCATATTGCAACCCTCCGGCCCGATTTACAAAATTGATGATTGCCGTAATTTTTTCGGGCTCGTCATTATGATTTTTAACCAGGTTGATGATCTGTTTTTTCTCATTGGCCGCGCAGTTGTTTAGCGCATAAATGAGCGGTAATGTTACTTTTTTTTCTTTAATATCTATACCCAGTGGCTTACCTACATCATCTGTGCCAAAATCAAACATATCATCCTTGATCTGGAAAGCAATGCCAATCTTCTCGCCAAACAGGCGTATTTTCTCTATAGTTGTGTCATCTGCCCCGGCCGAGGCAGCGCCGCAGGCACAGCAAGCCGCAATCAGCGATGCTGTTTTTTGGCGGATGACTTCATAATAAACCGGCTCGCCAATATCCATGCGACGTACTTTTTCTATCTGCAGCAATTCGCCTTCGCTCATCTGTTTTACTGCTTCTGATACAATTTTAAGCAGCGTAAAGTCGCCATTGTCAATTGATAGCAATAGACCTTTTGACAGCAGGTAATCGCCCACTAAAACGGCTATTTTGTTTTTCCATAAAGCATTAATAGAGAAAAAGCTGCGGCGCTGGTAAGAGTTGTCCACTACGTCGTCATGTACCAGAGTGGCCGTGTGCAGCAGTTCAACCAGGGCAGCGCCGCGGTGTGTCGACTCATTAATCCCCCCGCAAATACTGGCCGAAAAAAACACAAACATGGGCCTGATCTGCTTGCCTTTGCGCTTTACAATGTAATGGGTAATGCGGTCAAGCAACGGCACCGAGCTTTGCATGGACGCTTTAAAGCGTTCTTCAAAAACGTCAATATCAGCAGCAATGGGTTGTTTGATCTCGTTGATGCTCAGCATTAAATAGACAATTTTACTGACCAAACTGCCTGTTTGGTTACGGTAGCAAACATAAGCCAAAAAAACTTTATCTGCATTGTATCACCTAAATTTTGACCACAATTAAACCAATGACCAACTAATTGCTCTAAACAGTACATGAACGTTGCAGCTTTGCTGTAACGAAGTGGTATTATAGTTTTTGGTTATTTTTTGTAAAAGCGGAGCATTGGGAAGTGCTCCGCTTTTTTTTATGCAACGGCATAGGATATTATTTTACATTTGCAGGCTCGGAAGTCAGAGATCAGAGATTGGTTAATTAGAGATTAGTATTCTACTCGCTATTCACAACTAACTCACTATTGACTAACAAATTAAAACGGAGAGGTGTCTGAGTGGTCGAAAGAGCACGCCTGGAAAGTGTGTATACGTCAAAAGCGTATCGAGGGTTCGAATCCCTCCCTCTCCGCAAAGGAAAAGTTGAGTAGTACCTCAAACTACTCAACTTTTTTAGTTTAAGCTCAATTGGTATCAAAGCACTTTTATCCTGATACCGCCATTGATCACCACTCCTTCCAACGGCGCATATACATCCTTAAACACAGGGCTAGCTATTGTTCCCGTGTATAACACACCCGATTTACTTTGCCGCTGATCTGTCAGGTTTTCGGCATTAATGAATACATCGATATGTTTCCACATTTTCTGCACTAATGCGCCAAATGTCCAGTAGGAACGCCCTATGTTTCCCCCGCCCAATAACTGTTCACCGGTATAAAATCCTTCTAATCCTGCGCGGAAACTATGCTCGACCTCATACGTAAGATCGGCGTTCAATTGGTGTTTCGGTGTCAAAGTCTGCGGGCTGTTTAATCCGTTAAAATTCCGCTGCACGTCGTTATAGGTATAACCCACGTAAATACCCAATTCATCCATCAGTAATTTCACATTCGTTTCAGCGCCCTTGCTGATCAGATAACCAGGTGCATTGACAAATGCGTTATGTTGTAAGATCAATGGGTCGTTTACACTGGTCAGAAACAACAATTCATTAACCTGTAAGAACGCGTTACCTACAGCGCCTTTATAGGTGAAGTCCCAGTTCGTACCGGCTGAGCGTTCAGCTTTAGTAGCGCCGATATTCAATGGTTGCAGGTAGCGATAGCCCTGCTCTGCGGCATCATCATTAAAAATGTCCGGCATTTTGTAGCCCAGCCCGCCACCTAAACGGCTACTCCAATGTTCATTTACCTTAAATAAGACATTTATACGCGGCAATAAAAACCAGCCATTCGCTGGCAAGGCGGGCGAAGGCGAATTGCCGTCCAAGCGCAGGCCACTTTCTACCGCGAACCACTGAACCGGTTTAAAGGTATTCTGTACAAACAATCCATACGTATTACGTGCATAACCTAGGTCTGCACTGCCATCCTTTGGTGTCAAGTGATCCGTCCATATATCGGCACCGGCCACCCAACTGGTGGTTTTGCTATTACGTACATAATTAGCTTCGGCATAAGATGAAACCTGTACACCCTTAAACCCGAACTGCGGTTGGGTTATCGTCCGGTTGAAATAGCCAATCGTGCCTTTGAGGTTCAATTGACTGGCACTGTCGATCTTGTGCGTATAGGAAACCTGCGAGGATAAACGGTTGCTGATGTTGTGTTCGAAATACTGGTGCTGGCTATCAGCGTTGCCACTGATCATCTGCATGTCACCGCCGAGGCGGTCTTCATGCAGGACGCTAACACCCAGCCACAAAGAATCTTTGCGGCTGGGTTTCCAAAAAATCTTCGGGTTGAGTAAAAGGCGATTGGTTTTAGGAATGGCCGAAAAACCGGTATTGCCCGGATCGTAAGCCCCGTTGTAATTATAAGCGCCGAAGATAGTAGTCCCCATTTTGCTCCATTGCCGGCTGTAAAAACCGCTGGCATCGGTACCGTTTGCTGAGTTCTGATTGAGCAGAAAACTTAGTTCCGGCTGTTTACCGGGCGTTTTGCTGATTAGGTTCACCAAACCTGCAATAGCACCGCCGCCATATAAAGTGGAGGCAGAGCCTTTGATAATCTCCACCTGCTTCAAATTCAGCGGTGAAACCTGCACTAAACCCAAGCCACCTGAAAAACCATCGTAAGTAGGCAAGCCATCCTGTAACAATTGGGTATAGCGGCTGTCCAGCCCTTCAATACGGAAACTGGCCAACCCGCTAACGGCAGAGGTCGCTTGAACATGCACTCCGGTGATCTCGCCCAGCAGCATTTTGATGTCGCCGGGCCGCATCGTGCCTTTCTCATCCAGTTCTTCCGGCGGCAACGCTTCTATACGGGTGGGAATATCGCTTCGATTCTGTCCGGTGCGGTTGGTTTGCACTACCACTTCCGCCAGTTCGCCTGACATTGATTCGAGATAAATTTCGATAAACTGATCAGTTTTTTTTGACGGTAGTATAAAGGTCTTATCTGCCGGCAGGTAACCGACCATACTGAATTTAACCTCGTATTTGCCAGCCGGAATAGCTGTGATTGTGATATGGCCGCTGGTATCCGAAGCGTTTCCGCGTTTTAGATCAGTGATATAAGCCGTGGCACCTGCCAATGGCAATTTGTTCCCGTCGTCTTTCACGACTAGGTGTAAAGTATATTGTGCGTGTGCTGAAAAA
Organism: Mucilaginibacter sp.; assembly: GCA_036565645.1. GTDB lineage: Bacteria > Bacteroidota > Bacteroidia > Sphingobacteriales > Sphingobacteriaceae > Mucilaginibacter. Next base: position 4,816 of record DATCXS010000028.1, on the reverse strand, counting down.
GAAAGCAGCAGCACAATCCCTAAAAAAAGTTTGCGCATGAAAAATTAGCGTTTAGCGTAAAAAGTTAAATGAATAAAATTGGGATACGCTTATGCTAACGGCGGACGGAACAATGAAGGGTAGTAATCGCTTAGTGCAGCGGAAAAATGATACCTGGACGGCTTTGTATTGGAACTCAGTAAAAGGGGCTGGTTCAAAGTAAGGGAAGGCTGTAGGGTAACTGCAAAAGATGGGCTACCCTGAAATTGTAAAGCACCGGGCTTTGACGGCTGATCATGCTGGTTATGGCCTAATAAGTCTTTACCGTTCAATACATAATCACCGATAAAGTCCAAAATGCCTTTTTCATCAGGCGTCACTACCTTTTCATAGGCCTGGTACATCCGGGGCAGTTCTTTAATCATGGAATAATCACCCAACGGCAAAGCAATACTGCCAAAGAGCAATTGTACCATCATCCAAATAGCTGCAATCCTTTTAACCATTCTTGCAAAGAAACAAAAAGCTTATCCAAAGCTACCACGAAAAACTGTATAAAATCTGAACAGGCTTTTATTCTTAATTCTTGAGAATATGTTTTATAACATCTAAAATTCCATCAAGGTGTTCTAATAGATTCCCATTCACCCCGCGCTTCCGCAGGGTCTCCTGAAAGGGACCTTGCGAGGACGAAAACCACAATTAATTGATAATTAATTATGGTTTTGGTTTATTAATGGTGCAAGTCCCGGGGGCAGATGTTCAAATTATTCCTTATTGATGAATGCCCCTCCAAATTATATATTCAAAAATTCCTGCCTATAGGCAGACGGCTTGGTATTCATTTCTGCTTTAAATTGTTTGTTAAAGTTTGACAGCGTTTTAAAACCGGATTTTTCAGCAACAATCGCGATACTCAAATCGGTTTCTGTCAATAACTTGCAAGCGTGTTTAATGCGAAGCTCACTGATGAAGCTGGCAAAGTTCTTATTATTAACTGTAGTAAAATAACGACTGAAGGAAGTTGATGTCATGCAAAGCAAATCAGCCAATTCGTTTTGGTGTATTTTCTTACGATAGTTTTTTAAAGCGTATTCATAAACCCGGCTCATCCGGTCAGTTTCATTTTCTTTGAACGGATCGACATATTCATTGTGAGATATGTAATGATATTCTTTTGTCGCAGACAATAAATTCAAGATCTTTAACAAATGAATAAATGAATCCAATCCCTTCAATTCTAACAGTTCTTTCATCATTGAAATAACCTGCTGCCTAACGTCGCCATAAAATTCCAATCCGCGGGATGAGCGTTTGAACAACTTGTTTAGTTGTAACATTTCTTCTTTTTTCATTAAATGTTCGCCAAGCAAGCTTTCCTGCAAATAGATCACTATTCCGCTTATCTTTAATGGGCTGTTCTTTTCAAAATAAGCTTCGTCACTTCGCCACAAATGCGGCAGATTAGACCCTGTCAATATCAACTCGTTTGGTCCGAACGATTTTATGCTGTCACCAATAAAGCGGGTTCCATTTCCTTCTAAGGGCACAAATAGTTGATACTCTGAATGCGAGTGCCAAACAGGATCAAAGTATTGATCTTGCAGGTATTTAACTATAAAAACCTGTGAATCAGGTATGGGGGACTTATGGATAGCTGCTTTCATAAGTTATTATTGGCCCTAAAAAACATAAAACTAAATAATTAATGACAAAAAACAGTCAGAATCAGATAAAAAACAAAAAGGTTTCATAACCATATTTGCTTTATACCTAATTCACCAATTAAGTAGAAACCTATTTTAGCTCATTTTCATGAAAAAGTATTTGATCCTGTCCGCGGTTTGTTTGATGGCTGTTATTAGTTTTAGAGGCACGTTGATAAAAAGCGATCCTCCGCATCGACTGGAAATCTTGTTCCTGGGGCATACTGCTACTCACCACCTTTCCGAAAAGCTGGCTGAAATTGTGCAGCAATCTTTTTTTAAAGACGGAATCAATATCACCTATACCAATGATCCGAATGATTTAAACGACGCTAATCTTTCCAAGTATGACGGATTAATGTTATATGCCAATTACGACACAATCTCGGCATCGCAGGAAAAAGCATTGTTAGGTTTCGTAAAAAGCGGTAAAGGGTTTATTCCGATCCATTGCGCTTCGTTTTGTTTTCGCAACTCGGCTGAGTACGTAAAAATGGTTGGCGGTCAATTTATGACGCATAAGACGGATACCTTCACGACAGTTATTGTTGACAAAAAGCATCCGATAATGAAAGGTATTGAGCCTTTCACCACCTGGGACGAAACTTATGTACATACTAAAATCAATAAAGACATTCATGTTTTGACCGAACGTGTCGAGGGGACTCACCACGAACCCTATACCTGGACCAATGAATATGGCAAAGGCCGCGTCTTCTATACGGCTTATGGGCACGATGAACATACCTGGAAAAACCCGATGTTTTTAAAGCTATTGGAGCAGGGAACAATTTGGGCAGTAGGTAAGAAAGCTGAAAAGGATCTGCATAAACTTTCAAAACCTGATCCTACTTACACAGAAGCAGAGATACCGAATTACGAAAACCGAAACCCTGCCCCTAAACTGCAGGCTCCACTTTCGCCCGCACAATCGCAGCTGATAACGCAAGTGCCGGTCGGGTTTAAAATGGAACTGTTCGCGGCAGAGCCGGATATAGAAAAACCTATTGCAATGGCCTGGGATGAGCGTGGCCGGCTATGGATATTAGAGACTATTGATTATCCAAATACGATCATCAGCAACCCGGCGGAAGCGCATGACCGTATTAAGATATGCGAAGACACTAACGGCGACGGCAAAGCAGACAAGTTTACCATTTTCGCTGATAAATTGAATATCCCCACCAGTATTGCATTTGCGAACGGCGGTGTAATAGTAGCGCAAGCTCCAAATTTTATTTTTCTGAAAGATACAAATGGCGATGACAAAGCTGATATCCGCAAAGACTTAATATCAGGTTTTGGCAAATTCGATACTCATGCCGGGCCATCTAACCTACACTATGGCTTTGACAATAAAATATGGGGGACCGTTGGTTATTCAGGCTTTAAAGGCGATGTGGGTGGCGAGCATTTCGATTTCTCGCAGGCAGTTTATCGCTTTACACCAGATGGTAAACACCTGGAGCATGTGGGCGCAACCAGCAACAACACCTGGGGTTTAGGTTTCTCAGAAAATAACGATGTGTTTATTTCAACGGCTAATAACTCTCATAGTAATTATTTAGGGATGCCTTTGTCTTATACCAACAAAATAGGCCTGCCGCCAATGACCTCTGTGCTAAAAATTGACGGGCACTACAATATGCACGTCGTGACCAAAAATTTAAGACAAGTAGACGTTCACGATGGGTTTACCGCCGCTGCCGGTCACAATCTTTATACCGCACGTAACTTCCCTCAAGAATATTGGAATCGCATTGCCTTCGTTAACGAGCCTACGGGTCGCGTTGTACACCGGGCAATCCTGGAGCCCGACGGTTCGGGCTTTAAAGAAAAAGATGGCTGGAACTTCCTGGCAAGTGCCGATGAATGGCTGGCACCTGTACAGTCTGAAGTTGGTCCTGATGGTGCAATATGGGTGGCCGATTGGTATAACTTTATTATACAACACAATCCAACACCTAAAGGATTTGAAAACGGCAAGGGTAATGCCTACATCAATCCGCTACGCGACCGCACACACGGCCGTATCTACCGGATAGTTTACGATAATGCCAAACCATCAACCATTAAAAAACTGGATAAAAACAATCCGGATCAACTGGTAGCAGCACTTCAAAACGACAATATGTTTTGGCGAATGACTGCACAAAGGTTACTTGTAGAGGGTGGCTTCAAGCAAGTGGCTCCGAAACTTTACGCATTAATACAAAATAAAGACATTGATGCTATAGGCATTAATGCTCCCGCAATACACGCTTTATGGACATTAAAAGGCTTAGGGCTGCTTGATGGTTCAGATCAGCAGGCTATAAGTGTCGCCGAAGAAGCATTGAGGCATCCATCAGCCGGGGTTAGAAAAGCGGCCGCACAGGTATTACCATTAACAACCCAATCAATGGCAGCTATTCAAAATGCAGGATTATTGAATGATGTTAATTTGAATACGCGATTGGCAGCCATTTTAACGATAGCCGATATGCCGCAATCAGCCGCAATGGGAACGACGTTGCAAGCCATGCAAAAAGTGCCACAAAATATAAATGATTACTGGATCAGTAAAGCTTTACAAGCCGCAATAGCAACTCATGTTAAAGGCGCAGCAGAAGAAATTAAAGCCACCAATATTGCTGCCAATAACAGAGCCAGGATGTCTTACGCCAAGCCGGATCAGGTTGTTAAAATTAATGTGGTTCAAAATGCCATGAAATTTGACACTAAAACGTTCACCGTCAAAGCTGGAAGTTTGGTGGAAATTGATTTTGCAAATCCTGATTTTATGCAGCATAACTTCCTGATCCTTCAAAAAGGAAGCCTGGAGAAAGTTGGCGCTGCTGCGGATAAGCTGGCGCAAGACCCCAAAGGACTGGAGCAAAGCTATATCCCGAAAATGCCTGAAGTATTATGGTCGACTAAACTGATCGATCCGCAGGGAAAAACAAGATTGAAATTCCGGGTACCGGCAGTGGCCGGCGACTATCCTTTTATTTGTTCATTCCCCGGCCACTGGCGTATCATGAATGGTTTAATGCATGTTGTAAAATAAACTGTAAAGTTATGGCTAATCAAATTTTAAGCAAAGGAGCGGAAAATTCTGCTCCTGACATGAAGCTTTTTTATGCTTGTTT